>DASQIV010000746.1:0-6796 GCA_035631415.1 Pseudoneobacillus sp.
GCAAAGGAAAAGCATGGTATGCGATGGACAACCTTACGAGGTCTTAAAAAATTGTCCATGCAGGCGATGCTTACATTTGCTGCAATGAATTTAAAGAAATTGGCAACTTGGACTTGGCAAGTGGCTTGATGATGGCTTCAAAAACTTATTAAACAGGGTTTTGAGCTCATTTTAATAAGCATATTTGCTGATTGGAGCGGATGGCGCTTGACTCCTGGGGGATTTAGCGTTCCTGGCGAGACCCCGCATGAGCGTAGCGAAGAGGAGACTCGGCGAACGCCCCCAAGAAGAATTTGATTTCTGAAAAAGCCGGCACTAGGGCTTTTTCATAATTCTTCACCGGAAAGCAAGCGCCTGGAGCTGAAATCAGCCTTTTATCCCACTATTCAAATCAAAAAAAGACAAAAGGCAGCAAGAAAGAGTCATCTCGCTGCCTTTTGTCGACAATCTGGGGCTGCTAAAAAGTGAGCAGCCTTACTATTATTGTTTCCCTTTTGGACGTCGAGTTCGCTGATCATCCATCCCAGTGTTAAATTCGACTAGTTCAGAGCTTGTACGGCCCTTCTTTGCATTATTATTTCGTTGGGCGTTTTGATTCCCAAGTTTTACTCTACCCATGAAAATCATCTCCTTTAGCATGTTCATAGGTAGTATGCTTGAATACGTTTGCGGTTATACCACTACAATAGTGGTGCTTTTCTTGCCTTTGTACCTTGTTCATAACTGTAGGCTAAGGATAGCAATTGCGGCTCACTATAAGCCGTTCCAGTAAAGGTAATCCCAACAGGCTCACCAGCAGTTGTGTAACCAGTTGGTACTGTTATAGATGGATAGCCCGCTTTTGCAGGAATACCTGCACCGTAATTATTTGGGAAAACGACTGCATCTAATTGGTTCTCTTTTAACACGTAATCAATTCCTTGTTCTGTTGAATAATATTGGTCTGCTTCTAAGGATTTAATATAAGCTTCCTCAGTTAAACTTCCGCTCGTTTCTTCTGCTTCCAGTAAAACCGCCTGACCATATTTCAACATCTTTTCTTCATTTTCTAAATTATACTTAATAACTTCTTTTAAAGAACGGATAGGATAGTTTGGATGTAAACCTTGTAAATATGAATTTAAGTCAGACTTGAATTCATAAGTTAAGACGTCATAACTCCACTTTCTTTTAACAGATGGGATGATAACATTTTCTACTACTACTGCTCCAAGCTCAGTAAGCTTTTGAACAGCTGCTTCCATTACTTCACGTTTTTCATCAGTTAAATAATCAAAAAAGACTTCACGTGCAATCCCGATTCTTTTACCTTTTAATCCTTCCACATCTAGGTAAGAGGTGAAATCAGTATTTTTAAGCTCTGTATTGGTTAACGTGACTGGATCTTTTCCATCTGTACCCGTTAGGGCATTTAAAAGGAGTGCAGCATCCTTAACCGTTCTTGCCATCGGACCAGCTGTATCTTGTGTATGTGCAATAGGAATAATTCCTCTTCTACTTATTAAGCCTACAGTTGGTTTTATTCCAACTAAAGAGTTCTGACTTGCTGGACTTAAAATCGAACCAGAAGTTTCCGTACCAACAGCAACAGCTGCAAAATTGGCTGCAATCGCTGCACCCGATCCAGCACTGGATCCTCCAACATCGAACACACCCGGTCCATAAGGATTTAGTGTCTGTCCTCCTCTTGAGCTATAACCACTTGGCATCTTTTCTGCCATAAAATTAGCCCATTCCGTCATATTTGTTTTCCCTAGGATTACCGCTCCTGCATTACGCAGCTGTGAAGCCACAAAGGAATCCGCTAATGCAAATGAATTTTCAAGCGCTAATGACCCGGCACTTGTATGCATTTTATCGTTTGTATCAATATTGTCTTTTATAAGAACTGGAATCCCATGTAGAGGTCCTCTACTACCTTGATCTTTTCGCTCAGCATCAAGCGCTGCCGCAATATGTAATGCCTCAGGATTAACTTCTAATATAGATTTCAACTTCGGACCATTTTGGTCCAATTTTGCAATGCGATTTAAATACATAAGAACTAATTCTTTTGATGTAAGTTCTCCACTTTCCATTTTTTCTTGCATTTGTTCTATCGTAGCTTCAATAAGCCATTCTTCAGAAAGCTTTTTTAATTTTGGATTCTCCATTCTTTTTTGCCCCTTCTTATTTCGAGTTTCTAAATATATTCTAGAGAATCTTTAAATAATCCTTTTTTAAGATAATAAATTTTTTAAAAACAATTACACTTTACTTAGTGCTTTTACCCATTGATAAAAAACACCTCTTTATTCCTATTTTAATGGAATTTATTTGTCAAGAGAAAAAATTCTCATATTTACAAATAATAGGTAAATTACTTTTAAGCAGACAGTATATAATAAATAAAAGAAGTCTATTTGGGAGGTGAAAAAGAATGGATTTAAAACCATTTCATTACGATGGAAGTGTTCAAGATCAAGCTGAAAATAATGAGGCAGTTCTACAAGAATCCTTTGTGATGACCGATGAGATGAGAAAAAACATCGGTCGAAATCCCTATTCCCTTGATACAAATGAATAATCAATTAGACCCAAAGGATTTGTGCTCATTAAACAAATCCTTTTTCTTTTTATATTTGGAAAATCTTTTTCTTTGACTTACTAGGTTATTTTATTTATATTTATCTCGAATTAAAAATAATTTAATTCAAAGGATGCGAATATTTTTTTGTTTTAGAATCAAACTATAATGTCATTTAATAAAGTAAGAGAAAGGTGATCAATATGGCACAAGTATTATACATTACTGCTCATCCCCATAATGAGACTCAGTCCTATAGTATGGCGGTTGGGAAAGCATTTTTAGACACGTATAAAGAAAAAAATCCAAGCGATGACATCATTCATCTTGATCTTTATAACGAAAACATTCCACATATCGATGCAGATGTGTTTAGCGGATGGGGAAAACTTCGTTCTGGTCAAGGATTTGATGAACTTTCTGCAGATGAGAAGGCTAAGGTTAGCCGACTTGGTGAGTTAAGTGAACAATTTGTAGCAGCAGATAAATATATTTTCGTCACACCATTATGGAACTTTTCATTCCCTCCAGTTATGAAAGCATACTTAGACTCTGTCGCAGTAGCCGGAAAAACATTTAAATATACAGAACAAGGTCCAATCGGCCTACTTACAGACAAAAAAGCATTGCATATTCAAGCTCGTGGAGGAGTTTATTCCGAAGGTCCAGCTGCGGAAATGGAGATGGGACACCGTTATATCAGTGTAATGATGAGCTTCTTTGGAGTTCCTTCCATTGAAGGACTATTTGTTGAAGGCCACAATGCGATGCCGGATAAGGCACAAGAAATTAAAGAAAATGCGATTGCTAGAGCTAAGGATCTAGCACAGACTTTTTAATTTTAATAAGTAAAAAAATAACACGGGATTTCCCGTGTTATTTTTTTGCTTTTGGTTTTGGTTTTGACGGCTTAGCCTTTGATTTTGGTTGAGTTGGCTTTTTCCCTTTAAAAGGTTCTTTCCCGTTAGATTTAATGGTTTCCCGTTCCCCTGGATCGACAATTTTACCGCTGTAAAATACCTTTTTTTGGATTGGAATATTTAATTCCTGACTATATTGTTTTAATTCGCGCTCTTCTCGTTCATTAACCAAAGAGATTACTACCCCGTCGGCTCCAAAACGGCCTGTTCTCCCTGACCGATGAATATATTGGGTCATATCCTTTGCAAAATCCACATGGACCACGTGAGTTACATCTTGAATATCCAAACCTCTAGCAGCCACATCTGAAGCAATGAGAAGTTTAATTTTCCCTGTTCGAAGATTTTTGAGTGCAGTTTTTCGCTCATCCTTCTTCAGATCGCTGTGCAGGACACTGACTGCAATTTCCTTAAATTCCAATTTCCCAGCGGTGAAAGTAATTTCACTTATATCATTTATAAAGGCAAGCCCTCGAATACCTTCAAGGCGTCCAATCTTCTCTAATAACATGGCCTTCTCACGATTCTCACACAGGAAATAAATATGTTCAACGTTGCCTGCTTTTATCGTCTCATCCTTTTTCACTTGAATCATTTCTGGATTTTGCGTAAGTTCCTTCGCAATTTGAATGGCTCTATCCGTTAATGTTGCTGAAAATAGAACGACCTGGCGCTGATCAGCTAAAGTTGATTTGATAATTTGTGTAATCGTATTAATATGTTCAGGTACAAGAAGTTGATCACCTTCATCCAATACCACCGTCTTTACTTCATGCATTTTTAATTTTTTTTGTTTGATTAGCTCGAGCATTCGGCCTGGTGTACCAACGATTAGCTGTGGGCGCTTCTTTATCTTTTCAAGCTGTCTTGCCACATTTGCTCCACCAATAAATGAAGCCGTTCTGATTCCACTTCCCTCTGACCACTTTTGCATTTGCTCTAAGATTTGCATGACTAGTTCTTGGGAAGATGCTAAAATAACTGCCTGAATTCCTTGTATTTGTGGATCAATTTTATCCAACACAGGAAGCAAATAAGCCAATGTTTTACCAGTACCTGTAGGTGATTCGGCAATCACATCCTTCCCTTCTTTTATAAGAGGGATCGCTTGTGATTGGATCGTTGTTGGAGTTTCAAAAGCTGATTTTTCCCAAACCTTCTGAATAAAAGGCTTTAATGATAATAAATTGTCAGACATGTGTATCTCCTTTATATTTACATTTTTATATTAGTATTTACCGAAAATAGAAAAAACTAGTATCGGTTATGATACTAGCTTATCACTGCATGAATGTCTAGCTACAAATGGTAGCGATTTTTTTCTTATAGTGTTCGAAGTACTGCTCTTACAGGACTCCCATCAGCTTCCGCTAATGGTAAGGGTAAAGCAATTAGCTCGTAAAACCCTGGTTCTACTTTGTGAAGATTAAGCCCTTCTAATATATGAATACCATTTTCATGGAGCTGGTGATGGGCAGATAATTCTTTACTGTCTAATGGATCTACGGAGGGAACATCGACACCGATTAACCTAACACCTTGTTCCCCTAAAAAAGAAGCTAAGTCTGGTCGAAGGTACGTAATCGTTTCAGGAAATACATTCTGATTTATCCATGAATCTGTACAAATCAACACTCTTTCAACCCCATGTAAATCTACATCAGCAAAGTCGCTTGCCCCAATACTTACTTTATTTTTCATATCAACGACAAGGGCTTTACCGATATATAAATGTAAATCTAAATCATAAATTCGTTTACCTTCATTATCAAAATGAAAAGGTGCATCTACATGGGTACCGGTGTGAATACTCATTTCTAGTTTCCCCACATTAACAGAACCACTTTCGGCTTTCGTCCATGCCAAACTAAATGAGAAAGGCGTATCACCTGGCCAGGTCGGAACATTTCCACCAAGTTTTCTCGATATATCAATGAGCTTCATCTACTTCCTACCTTTCTACGCGATAACCTCTCGTTTATTTTCATATTTTTCATAGAGTTTTTCTTGCATGATCTTCTTTAAGATCTGCACTGCCATCCATACATCTTCGTAAGAGGTGTAAAAAGCAACAGGTGCCAAGCGAATGATGTTAGGGTTTCGATAATCCGGAATCACTCCATTTTCCTTTAAAGCTTTACAGATACGTGCTGCTTCTGAATGTTCAAGGGCAACATGTCCACCACGACGGTCATCCTCAGTTGGATTTCCGATTTGAAAACCATATTCGCTAAGTTCTGTTTGTATAAGCTCCATTAAATATCTAGTTATTTTTAAGGATTTTTGGCGAATAGCTGTAATCGAAGCTTCTGCAAACATTTCTAATGATCCAATTAAAGGTGCTGTACTTAACACATGAGGTGTCCCAATTTGAAAGGCACCAGCGTTATCTGCTGGAACAAAGGTATGTTCCATATCAAATTGCTTTTCCTTATCGGAACCAAACCACCCAGCCATACCTGGCATTTTTCCAAAATGCTTCTCATTAACATACAGAGCCCCTACTCCACCAGGACCACTATTTAAATACTTGTATGTACACCAGTATGCAAAATCGACATCCCATTGATGAAAATAATGCGGAATTGCCCCTACTGAATGACAGCCATCAAATCCGATTAAGATACCTCTTTTATGAGCTTCTGCTGTTAATTTTTCAATATCTAATAATTGGCCACTGCGATAAAGTACTGTGGGAAGAATGACTAGGGACACCTCGTCCGTCATCGCCTCAATGATATCTTGTTCCTCTATCATTCGTCCATCTCTACTCTTCACCTGTACGAGATGGTCCTTTGGGTCAAGCCCTTTTAGTTTTATTTGACTTTGCAACGCATATATATCAGATGGAAAATTTAATTCGTCAGCAAGAATTTTTGTTCTATTACCCTTGGGCTTGTAGAAGGTGGCTACTAACTGATGGAGATTTGTCGTCGTGCTAGCCGTAATGATGACTTCATTATGCTTTGCACCTACTAAAGGGGCGCACATTTCTCCAAGCTTTTCAGATAAATTGAACCATGGGTATTGACCGTCCATCCATCCATCAATTCCAAGTTCCTTCCATGAATTAGCTAACCCTTGCAAAGTGGTTTCTGCACGCTTACTCATTAGACCTAGTGAGTTACCGTCCATATACAAGCTGTTTTTAGGTAGATAAAATTCGGCTTTATAAGAATGAAATGGATCTTGCTGATCCAGGCTTTCTGCATATGCAATAGAATTTGGCTTCAAATTTCTGACCTCCCTTTTTAAACACTTCCTTTATGTTTATATTCTTTTTATCATTGAATATTACCTTCTTTAAAAT
>DASQIV010000747.1:0-2280 GCA_035631415.1 Pseudoneobacillus sp.
TTTTTAAAATGTTTCGGAGGAATTGATAGCAAAAAAATGAAATTAGTTTTACAGTATATTAGAAAAGTAACTTGTGTAATTGACTATATTTTTTGTTGTATCAACTGGGGGAGGGTCTATTCTGAAGTTTTCTAATATTCAAATAATTTTATTATTAACAGTAACCTTATTAGGTGTTCTTTTTGCAGTTTCATTCCATCAACCTTTAGTGCTAGGTTTTATGCCTGGTTTTATTTTGCTGGTTTTTTTAGCTAAAAGTAAAGGAGTACATAGTAGAGAAATTATTTATATTTGTAAAAGAGGCGTGAAAAGGACAAGCGGCGTTATTTGGATTCTGTTTCTAGTGGGTTTCTTATTGCCAACATGGTACCAGGCTGGAACGATTAATCAGATGGTTGCTGTTTCCTTAAAGATTATTACCCCAGAATATTTTTTTACATTGTCATTTATCATATCTTTATTTTTTTCCATGATATTAGGTACATCTGTGGGAACCTTAAGTGCGATTGGAATACCTGTAATGGGAACAGCGTTAGCACTTGATTTTCCAAGTGAGATAGTGGCAGGAGCTTTGATTTCTGGTGCTTTTGTTGGTGACCGTACATCCCCATTTTCAAGTGCCCATCAACTATTGGCACATACGATTGAAATTTCAGTCAAGAAACAATTTCGAGCGATGTCGATAACTACTGTACTTGCAATTGTGTTAGGGATTATTTTCTATCACATTTTAGATAAACATTTCCTTCAAAACTTTTCAACCATATACGCCAGTGAAGTGGTAGATCTTTCTATTATGAAATTTCTCCCACCTATTGTTCTTATTTTGATGGTTATTCTTAGGTTTAAAATTTTATATGCGTTTATTCTAAGTATTGCTATTGCCTGTTTTCTTTCTATTACAAATGGAGTGGAGTTTTTTGATCTAGTTTCTTCACTCTGGTATGGAATTGAAGGACTTGGTGGAGGGCTAGCTAATATGTATTTATTACTGTTATTTTTAGCGCTAGCAGGTGCTTATAATGGATTATTAGAAGAGTTAAAAGTTATTCAAACACTTTTAGACCAGTGGTTATACTCTTCTCATTCCATGTTAAATGACACTATAAAAGCAATGATAGCTACTTTGGGAATTACTTTAGTTGCTGCAAATCAAACATTACCCATTATATTAACCGGAAGATCCTTTTTAGCTCATTGGTCCTCTAAGTATAGTAAGGAAGATCTAGCAAGGGTAATGGGAGATTCCACCATGCTTTTTCCAGGTATGGTTCCTTGGAGTGTATTAACGATCATGTGCAGTACCATTATGGGTGTTTCTGTATTTGAATATTTACCTTATGCCATCTTTCTTTGGAGCCTTCCTCTATTGACGGTTGTTGTTTCAATTTTAAAGACTGTCAAAGGTAGAAGCAAGTTAATACAATCGAATTAATAGTTGAATGGAGAGAATGCTGTGGGACTGCTTTATTTTTAATACTAATTATTGTTCCATGTTTAAGAAAAATTATCATTGGAGTGGAGCAATATGAAATATACAAAAGATTTGGATAAAATCAATGAAGACATGATTGATGGTTTCTTTGTAGGTTGGCCAAAACAACCCACACCTCAAAAACAATTGCAGTTAATGAAAAATAGTTATCGATGTTTTGTAGCGATTGATGAGCAAACAGAAAAAGTTATTGGATTCATAACTGCGATTAGTGATGGTGTATTATCTGCCTACATTCCTTTATTAGAAGTCCTTCCGGAATATCAGAATAAGGGTATTGGGAATGAGTTAGTAAAGTTAATGATAAGAGAACTGGAAGAATTTTATATGGTTGATTTGTTATGTGACCCACAGCTTCAAAATTATTACGAACGATTCGATATGATGAAAGCGAATGGCATGATGATAAGAAATTTTTCTTTCCAGGGTGGAAGATAGATTGGATTGGACTTTTAGGATGTTAAAGGAGAAATTGTATGAAAAATATAGAGTCCATCATATCTGGTTTAAACCAAGAAGTTAGTTCATTTGAAGAAGTACAAGGGGGAGAAGATAGTTCAGTTTGGAAGATTGAAACTAAAAAAGAAACACTAGCTCTTCGAATCTTACCTCTGCATGGGTATAAACAATTTTGTAATGAAAAGATTATTATGGATTATGTAGTTGAATATGGAATTCCTGTGCCTGCTATAAAATCAGTTCACAAGCATGGAGAATATTCGGTCATGATAATGGAATGGGCAAATGGAGAACATCTTCTTAATGCACTAATTAACCAACCAGAA
>DASQIV010000748.1:0-5147 GCA_035631415.1 Pseudoneobacillus sp.
GAATCAGATAGTAGAGCTTCACGAGCGCGTGGCATTGTATTACCTTTCATTAAGCCAGCTTGTTGGGCAACTCCAATCATAGTACCAGTTGTATCAAAGATGGTTACTAGTAAAAACGAGAACACGACTGCATATAAGCTATGCGAAACCACTTCAGATAAAGCGTCTAAAGGATTTAAAACGATTAATCCTTCAGGAAGACTTGGTAGAGAGACAAATCCTTCGTTAAATGATAATTGTCCACTGAAAAAAGCAATAACCCCAGTAATAATCATCCCGAAAAATAAGGCACCGTTCACTTGGAGCACCATTAAAATTAATGTAACGGCAAGTCCTATTAATGCCAAGATTGCTGAAGGTGTATGTAAGTCTCCTAAAGAAACTAAGTTCGTTGGATGCGCCTGAATGATACCAGTTAAACGAAGTCCAATAAAGGCAATAAAAAGTCCAATACCAGCTGTAATCCCATGTTTTAAATTTTCAGGAATAGCTTCTATTAAATTTTTTCGAAAAGGTGTTAACGATAAAATGATAAAAATGATACCAGCAATAAAGACCGCTGCAAAGGCAGTGGTATAAGAAATATTCCCATGAGTTCCGACAACCGAATAAGCAAAATAGGCATTCAAGCCCATACCCGGTGCTATCGCAATGGGATAGTTTGCAAATAATCCCATCCACAATGTACCTGCAACCGTAGCAATAATTGTGGCAGTAAATACTTGAGCAAAAGGAACGCCAGCATCTGCTAGGATAATTGGATTAACAATAACGATATAGACCATTGTTAAAAAGGTAGTAATACCCGCTAATACTTCCGTTTTAATATTTGTATGGTTCTCTTTAAGCTTAAACACAATAAACCCCTCCGTAAACACGAACAATTTAAGTCACAATTAATATAATATTCGTTTTTGGGTGTGTAATCAATAGTTTTTTAGAAATAGCTATAAAAATAGTATTTACATAAAAGGATTGCTTATGTTGAGGTTTAGATGTTTTATTACGAGGTATATATGTTGTACAAGCTATTCCAAAATAGTTAAGAGTTCAGTGTATGGCTTGCTGAAGTAAAAAAGAAAGGCAAACAGAACAACATAACTACAAAGGAGTGGAATGAAAATGGAATTTATTTTAGTATTAATAATCGGTGGTCTTATCGGTTGGTTAGCAGGTTTAATCGTAGGTAAAGATATACCTGGTGGGATCATTGGGAATATTATTGCCGGGGTAATTGGTTCTTGGCTAGGCTCTGCCTTATTTGATCCATTTGGACCTGTCATTGCGGGATTTGCTGTTATACCTGCTTTAATTGGAGCCATTGTTCTAGTATTTCTATTAAGCTTACTTATGAAAATGATGCGTAAAGCTTCATAATTAATAATATGATAAAAAGCTGAGCGAAGGATAGTGAATCATCCTTCGTTCAGCTTTTTTTGATTTCTTTAAATTTTAGTAACATCTATTTTTGGAAAAATAGATGGTTGATCTAGTAACGGTGCTGTGCATGATATAGGTTCATTTGTTAGTGGATGAGTAAACTCTAGTTTTGCAGCATGCAGAGCTTGTCTATTAATTGAGGAATCTCCTCCATACAAAGTATCTCCTAATAGAGGATGACCAAGGTGACTAAAGTGGACACGTATTTGATGAGTTCTGCCAGTATCTAACCAGCATTTTACTAGCGATACTTCCTTTGCCCTGAATGCTTCAATTAATTGAAAATGAGTAATGGCATCTTGACCTGTAGAAGAAACACGTCTTCTTGTTGCGTGGTGACGATCGCGACCAATGGGAGCATGAATGGTGCCTTTGTTGCTTTTTATGACACCTTGAACAATAGCTATATAGGTTCGTTTAATTTGACGTAGTTCAAGCATCCGATCCAAAATGGCACCAATCAGCGGGTGTTTGGCAAAGAGAATCGCCCCAGTAGTATCGCGGTCTAGACGGTGAACATGCTTCACCCATGTTGATTGCCCGTTTAATTGGAGATGATAGGCCACACCGTTTAATAATGTATTCGTTTGGCCAGGTTCGTTTGGATGAGTATCTATGCCAGCTGGTTTATTGACGATAAGGAGATGATCATCTTCAAATAGGACGTTTACTTCCATATAGTTAGGGATGACATCATCCCCTAAATTTCCAAAAAAGTTGATGGAAACCCGGTCACCTTTTTTTAATAATTCATTCCAATTTGCTGGTGACTGGTTTATTAAAACTCTTTTTTCCATTCTAAATAAATGAGTTAATTTTTTAGGCACACCCCAAATTTCTTTAAACATATACTCAATGTTATGACCTGACCATTCTTGTGGAACTATAAATTCCTGCCACGGACCTTGGCGTTTTGTTTGTATCATTTTTTCACTCCTTTGATTAACCTTTTTTGACAACCTTCACCAAAAAATGTGGCTTAAATTACCACGCTCAAAACCTTGAGGAATATGGTATTCTTTATCTATATCTCATTCTAAGTTTAGAGTTAATAAAGGGTGGTTTTTTTAGTGAAAGTTGTTTTTGCATCTACTCCAGAACAGGAGGAGAAAATTAAAGAGTTAATTGAACAATTTTATACAGATGTTTTTCCTCTTTATTTTTCAGATGAAGAGATAAAAGAATTTAAACGATTACAGGTGTTACATACATCCGAAGAAACCTTACATGAGTTAGGAACACTTAAGGATGCGTATCAAGTAATTACTAGTCTACAAACATTATGCCATATATTAGAAGGAAATCATTTAAATTCGAAGTATGATTTACTTTTTCACAAAAATGCGGAAACGCTAAATGATTTTGGCTTATCATTTCCCTTTCGATTTGAAAACTTTTCTTTCTCAAAAAACATGAAAGCGGAAAATTTAAGCATCTACACAAGACCTGATAATCAAATGTTAGTTTAAAAAAACACGCCAAAATGGAGGCGTGTTTTTTATTAATTATTCCTTAACATTTTCCTCAAACCATTGTTTGAAGGTTGCTTCCTCACGGTAACCATCGATTCTTGCTACTTCTTTTCCATCTTCATAATGTACAAGAGTTGGTGTTCCTTCTATTCCATATTGATCCCAACCTTCTTCAAATTCTAAAAGGTTGAATTGGACTACATCAATTCCCATTTCCTCTGCGAGAGGCATTAGTATAGGAGTTGTTCTTTTACAATGTGGACAGTTGGATGCAAAGAAATACACGGTAAAGTCTTCTTTGTTATTAATCTTTTCTTCAAGTGCATCTGGAAGAATAATGTTTTGATAATTAGGATCATCTAATTGATCAATGGTTTCTTGATGAAGGTCATTTGTTTTATACGGATTCCCTTCGTTCAGTTTGTCCTTGTTTTGAACATTATTTAGAACCGCCATGCCTACAAATAAGGCAATAATGATAACTAAGAAAATCACGATTTTTTTCATACTGTTTGTCCTTTCTTTTTCCAAATCATAAAACTACAAATAAAAATAATAATAAATGCAGAAAGAGCTAAGAACGGGATGGTAACAAATCCAAGCCAATTAATATATTGACCTGTACAAGGCACTCTACCACAGGTTGGAGCACTCTCCGCAAAAAAACTAACCTTTTGAAGGAGGTAGTGATAGAATGAGATTCCCCCACCAATTGCTGACATGACCATTGAATAGAGAGCGATATTGTAATCTTTTTTTATAACCGCCAAACCTAGTATAATTACTAATGGGTACATAAGAATTCGTTGGTACCAGCATAGTAAACAAGGTTCATATTGACGAATTTCCGAAAAATAAAGGCTTCCAAACATAGCAATAACAGAGGCAGCCCAGGCAGTGAACAATAAAGTTTCTTTCTTTTTTTCGTTCATATTAAGCTCCTTATTCTTTCAATCTTAAATAAAATACATAAATCTATCTTAAGGGAAAAACAGAAATATCTCAAATTAGAGATTCTGACAAAAAGATGAATTTGTTCATCATTTTTTGCATATTTATAAAATTGGTTTTAAGAGGTAATATGTAAAAAGGATGATTAATCGAGGTCTATTATCTTTTTCTATTAATGAATCCTCATTATTTGTCATAATTCAACGTTTTATATTTAGAGGAAGATGATGATTAAGCTCGAAATAAAAGATGTAATACTGATTGGAGGGATCCCATAGATGGTATGGAAAAGTAAAGCAGAAAGATGGTTACAATTTGAACACCTAGAAGTGGAATTACTAGAACAATTGAATCAAATCCATTTGGATGAAAAAGCTTTAGAAGAAGCTTTTTATAAAAATCTCGAATTTGGTACAGGTGGCATGCGTGGAGAAATTGGTGTTGGCACGAACCGCATGAATACATATACCGTACGTAAAGCATCTGCAGGTATAGCTTCTTACATAGATTCTAATGGTGAAGAGGCAAAGAAACGTGGTGTAGCGATTGCCTATGATTCAAGACATAAGTCTAAAGAATTTGCATTAGAAACAGCAAAAATGTTTGCTTCAAGAGGGATCAAAGCGTATTTATTTCAAGAATTACGCCCGACTCCCGAGCTGTCCTTTGCGATTCGCTATTTAAATGCCTTTTCTGGAGTAGTGATAACAGCGAGTCATAACCCACCCGAATATAATGGATATAAGGTATATGGGCAAGATGGTGCACAACTTCCTCCAGAGGCTGCTGATATTGTTATCCAATATATTGAAAAAATTGAAGATGAATTAGTTCTTGAAGTTCAAAATGAAAAGGATCTTTTCGAACAGGGATTAATCCAAATGGTTGGTGACGAAATTGACAAAGCCTACCAGGAAAAACTTATAACAATTTCTGAAAATCCACAGCTTTCCAATGAAACAGATATTAAGGTAGTCTTTACTCCGTTACACGGAACGGCTAACACGCCAGCAAGAGAGGCCCTTAAAGCTTTGGGATACAAACATGTACATGTGGTAGCGGAACAAGAGTTGCCGGACCCACAATTTTCAACCGTGAAAAGTCCAAATCCTGAAGAGCATTCTGCCTTTGAACTAGCTATTCGTGATGGGAAACAGATAGAAGCAGATTTACTAATTGCAACGGACCCTGATGCAGATCGACTTGGGATAGCAGTGAAAAATGATGCAGGTGAATATGTGGTCTTAACCGGTAACCAAACGGGTGCTCTTTTATTAGAATATA
>DASQIV010000749.1:0-4626 GCA_035631415.1 Pseudoneobacillus sp.
TTTAAAGGAGGTAAATTCGATAAAGAAGGTTAGGAGAGCCAGTATGATTATTCTAATTTTTTATTTACTGTATATTACGATATTCGGAATTGTTATTTTTAAAGATAAACATCCAAAGATAAGTAATACCTATATGGAAAAACATAAAGTTGAAAGATTTTACGGAAATGAACCTTCACAGGACCGCGTTATCTTATTGGAGGAAAAAATCTTTTCAGGACTTGCCCGTGTCAACTTAATGGAGAATGCACAAGAGTCTATTGATGTTGCCTATTATGCCATTCATAAAGGGTATATTACCGATTTATTATTAGGAATGATTTTAGATGCAGCTGATCGAGGTGTAAAGGTTAGAATACTTTTAGATGGAATTTTCCATGGTTTAAGATTTAGTTTAAAAGATGTTCAATATGCATTAATCAATCATCCAAATATCGAAATAAAATATTATGAGCCTTTAAATCCTTTACTGCCTTGGACTTGGAATAATCGACTTCACGATAAATTGTTAATTATTGACCATAAGTATGCTGTTATAGGTGGAAGGAATATTGGAAATCGTTATTTTATCCAAGAAGGGGAAAAATCCCCTACGAATGATCGAGATGTTCTTATTCTTAATACCAATCCCGAGTCAAAGGAAGGAAGTGTTCTTAGCCAAATGGAAGGCTACTTCAACGAAGTTTGGGACCATCCAATAACCAAGTTTCCATTAGAGAAGCTATCGGCACGACAAAAAAAGAAAGCGGAAGAACCCAATCAACAATTAAAGCAGAAACTAGAGAATTTGAGAAATAGAGATAAAAAATTATTTCATAATTATTATGATTGGATGAAAATGTCCCTTCCGACTAAAAAAATTACCTTTATTCATAATCCTATACAAAGGTTTAATAAAGAACCTTGGGCCTGGTACGATTTAACTAATCTTATGAAAGACGCGAAAAAATCCTTAGTTATACAAAGCCCGTATGTCATCCCAACTAAACCGATGCTTCCTTATATGGATACTTTACAAGTCCCCCCAGAAAAAACAACCATTTTAACTAACTCGTTAGCATCAACAGCCAATGTTATGGCCTATTCAGGGCATATTAAGCATATAAATGGGATGGTTAAAAAAGGGGTGAATGTATTGGAATATCAAGGTCCTGACTCCATTCATGCCAAAACATTCATCTTTGACGACCGTTTAAGTGCCATTGGTGCTTTTAATGTAGACTCAAGGTCCGCATTTTTAAATACCGAATCCATGGTTGTCATTGATAGCGTAGAGTTTACCGAAAAACTTGAAACGGAAATGAACCATTATTTTAATAAGAGCTTAAAGGTTGCCAAGGATGAATCGTATGTGGAGAATCCGAACTTAAAACCTGGTAAAGTTAGCTGGTTTAAATCATACAGTGTAAAAGGTCTATCCTATATTACCGGTTTATTCCAACATTTATTATAGAGGTCTCCTTCCAACAGCTTTTAAACTTTTCTATTGATTCATGAAAGATTATAATAGAAAAAATAGAAGTAACTTTCTTTAGAAGGAGAAGACAATTGAATATCAAATTGAATCAAAAGATCATTCAAGATTTGTGCGGTACAGTCTCCTTCAAAAGAGGAGACTCTTTTTATCGAGCTAATAAAGTAAACTTTCAACAGTACAGTTCCGATGTTTGTGAAGCAACGGTCTCAGGCACTGAAGATTTCTACGTTTCCATTAAAAAGAATGACAATGGAGGCTTTGTGACAAACTGCAGTTGTCCTAAGCTTGCTTCTTTCCAAAAGGACTGTCAGCATATAGCCGCTGTACTTATTTCTATTCATGAACAAAATCGTCGGGGAACATTTCCTACTGAATTAAATAATATCGAGTCTACAGTAAATCCTACAATAACAGATGGATTATTAACACTTTTCAGTGAAAAACCTAGACGTTCAAGTGGGCACCAGCTTCATTTTGAAAATAGAGAAATTTTGGATATAGAGTTTATTCTTCAACCTATTCCCCTTGAAAATGACCAATATCTATTTGGGTTACAATTAAAGGTTGGTCCATTTAAGGTAGAAAAAATACGAAGCTTTCTTGAGCATTTTAAAAAAGGGATGCCGGCACCCCTTTCCAATACCTTCACATACGATAAAAATGTTCATTGTTTTCACCAGCATTCAGATCACCTTATTCAACAATTGGTACTAATGATTGAGGACGAGAAAATGTATAAGGCAGACAAATTGGTTTATCCAACAACCTTACTCATTCCCCCATCTTCATGGGAACGGTTAGTCCCTTCTCTTAAAAGAGCACCTTTAGTAAAGCTTGAATATACCGGAAAGACTTTCGACTGTCTTCCATTTTTGGACGGTATGCTCCCATTACATTTCGGCATAGGCGAAACAAAGGACACAGGTGGATATCATTTGAGTATCAAAGGGTTGGATGATGCTGTCATATTCCATTCTTATGGTGTTGTTTTGTTTGAAGGAAAATTGTTTTCTATAAAAATAGATGACAGTGAACGTCTCTTAGATCTTAAGCAAATGTTAAAAAACTCTGGCACAAACCAAATTCCAATAGATAAAGAGCAAATTGATTTATTTTTAGAAAAAGTTCTTCCAGGGTTAAAAAAACTCGGTCATGTCCAGCTAACTGAATCGGTTAAGATGAAGTTCCATCAATCTCCGCTTATCGCGAAGCTTTATTTAGATCGGGTCAAAAATCGTTTGCTTGTGGGGCTCGAGTTTCATTATGAAAATCGGATGATTAATCCACTCGAAATACTTGATACACACTCCGTTCTCATTAGAGATGCGAAAAAAGAAGCAGAAATTCTGCAACTGATGGAGGAAAGCCAATTTGCCAAAACAGATGGCGGTTATTTTTTGCATAATGAAGAATTAGAGTATGAATTCTTGTATCATATTGTTCCGAAATTGCAGAAGCTTGTTCAAATCTATGCGACAACAGCCGTGAGGAACCGAATTTTCAGAGAAAGTGCACGTCCTCAAATTCGTGTAAAAGTAAAAAAAGAGCGAACTAACTGGCTTGAATTCAAATTTGAGTTGGACGGAATTCGTGACAAGGACATACGTGAAATTCTGCAAGCAGTTGAGGAAAAACGAAAATATTATCGTCTACGAAATGGTTCGTTACTTTCATTAGAAACGAGAGAATTCGAAGAGATACAACGCTTCCTTCAGGCCGTTCCAGTCCAACATGAGGATTTGGAAAGTGGCTTAAATGTCCCGATTGTTCGGGGGTTGCAGCTACTTGATTCAGTTGATCATCAAGAAACCTTTCAATTTGAAGAATCGTTTCGCGGGTTTTTGGATAACTTTTACCATCCAGAAAGATTGGATTTCGAGGTACCACAACCTTTAGTTCCTATTCTAAGAGACTACCAGGTCAAAGGCTATAAATGGTTAAAAACCTTGGCTAGCTATGGATTCGGAGGCATTTTAGCAGATGATATGGGGCTTGGTAAAACATTGCAAAGCATAACGTTCATCGTTTCAGAACTATCTGCTATTCGGAAAAAGAAACAGCCTGCCTTGATTGTTTGTCCCGCCTCATTAACGTATAACTGGTTAAAGGAACTAATGAAATTTGCTCCAGATGTACAAGCCATTGTGGTGGACGGACCTAAAGAGGAACGAATGAAACTACAAAAGGAATGGGACAATTTAGATGTATTGATTACCTCGTACCCTTTATTACGAAGAGACATTAAATGGTTTGAACAACAAACTTTCCACACAGTATTTTATGACGAGGCTCAATCTTTCAAAAACCCTTTGACCCAAACAGCACGTGCCGTAAAAAAGATACAGGCTGACCATCGTTTCGCCTTAACCGGTACACCTGTTGAAAATTCCATAGAGGAGCTATGGTCCATTTTTCATGTCGTTTTTCCTGAGCTATTTCTAGGATTGAAGGAATTCAGTCACCTTACGAGAGCAAAGGTAGCCCGACGAGCCCGCCCATTTTTACTCCGTAGGCTGAAAGAGGATGTACTCGCTGAGCTACCTGAAAAAATAGAGATGGTCGACTCTGTTGAACTTCTTCCTGACCAGAAGAAACTATATGCAGCCTATTTAGCCAAGCTTCGGGAAGACACATTAAAGCATTTAAACAAGGATACACTTCGGAAAAATCGTATTAAAATACTGGCTGGATTAACACGACTACGTCAAATTTGTTGTCACCCTGCACTTTTCGTCGATGGTTATAAAGGTAGATCCGCAAAATTTGAACAGCTAATGCAAATTGTCGAGGAATCAAGATTATCTGGAAGAAGAGTTTTGATTTTCTCACAATTCACAAAAATGCTATCGTTGGTCGGGCGTGAATTAACAAATCGCGGTTATCCTTTTTTCTACCTAGATGGTCAAACACCATCTGAAGAACGAGTAGACCTCTGCCAGCAATTTAACGAAGGCGAACGGGATTTATTTTTAATTTCATTAAAAGCTGGTGGAACAGGCTTGAACCTAACAGGTGCAGACACTGTTGTCCTTTATGACCTATGGTGGAATCCAGCTGTTGAAGAGCAGGCCGCTGACCGCGCTCATCGGATGGGTCAAACAAAGGTGGTACAAGTCATTAAGCTTGTTGCTCGTGGCACCATCGAGGAA
>DASQIV010000750.1:0-6451 GCA_035631415.1 Pseudoneobacillus sp.
TAAAAGACGCAGATTATTGCGTCTTTTTAGTTTCTTCTTTAATAAGATTTTTTACTTTTATATCAATAGCAGATACATTAAATCCTGTAATCTCTTTTACCTCTTCATATATTTGTTTCTGTAGCTTCTTAATATCATCCATAAACGTATTCACCTGTTTTACATTTACAGTTAGTTGAATAAATATTTGATGGTTTTCTATCTCAACATAAATACCATTTGTAATGAACACCCTTTTTTGAAAAGAAGTTAGCCTTTCTTCAGTGAAGAAAGGAGATACTTTCTTCCTAACATATTGACGTTGAGGTTTAATATTTATGGCATCTAATAAATTAGTTTCTACAATGGTTAAAATGATTTCCTTTAGAGCTCTAACTGTTTCTGTTTTTGTAGGATAGAAATGATACATATTAACTCCTTTCCATCCGAATAGAATAAATGGTTATTATTTTAATAAGCGTAATAAATTAATGGATATTAATCGGATTTTACTGTTTATTTTATTAAATGCATAATATAATTTAATTGTGAATTTTTATTTATATTATTCTCACTTGCCATATTGCTTAAAGAGCTATACAGAAAAGGGGTTCTAAATTGTCTAGTATTTTTACACGTCGTAATATTTTTATTTTCACTATAGTTGTACTTATCATTACACTAGGATATATCATCCTACCAGTATCCGTCCCTATAATAGTAGCTTTGATTACTGCGTTATTTTTAGAACCATTGGTTAAGTTGTCACGGAAAAAATTAAACATAAATCATCGATTAGCTGTCGTGATTATTTTTATAAGCTTTCTTTTATTTATTGGGCTATCTGGTTACTTTATAACTACTAAGGTCATTACTGAGGCCCTTAAAATCATTCAAAACGCACCAACTTATATTACGGAAGTTTCTAATGCTTGGATACATGCTGAGGACAAGTTAACAAAAGCAGTAAAAGAATTACCTAAAGATGTAGTTGATGAAATTAGTAAACAGATTCAAGGTTTTCTAAATAATATAAAAGATGATTTAATGGCTTATTTAAATATTAACAACGTCAAATTATTATTAACTAACATACCAAATTATCTAGTTAGTTTTATCGTTTATTTAATTGCATTGTTCTTATTTTTATTAGAATTGCCAAGATTACGTGAATCTCTATATCACCATTTAACCGAAAAAACAGCAGATAAAGTACACTTTATGAGTTCACGATTGTCGTATGTAATTTTTGGATTTTTTAAAGCCCAATTTTTAATTAGTGTCATTATTTTTATAGTATCATTAATCGGTTTATCGTTTATTTCTCCTGATACCGCACTTGTAATGGCATTAATTATCTGGATCATTGATTTTATACCAATTATTGGGTCCATTGTTATTCTTGGACCTTGGTCGCTATTCCATCTCTTAACTGGTGATATAGGATTAGGAACACAATTAGCTATTCTGGCTGCTTTATTATTAATTATTCGCAGAACAGTAGAACCAAAAGTTATGGGAAGCCAAATTGGATTATCCCCTTTATCAACATTAATTGCTATGTATTTAGGGTTAAAGGTATTAGGGCTATTAGGATTTGTTATTGGACCTTTATTACTAATTGCCTTTAATTCTGCAAAAGAGGCCGGAATCATTAAAATTAAATTTAAAATATAATTAAAAAAGAACTGACAATGAAATGTCAGTTCTTTTTTTTGCCTTTTAAAATCCTAGAATAGCCTTTATAACGGAAGTTGTTTCTCCACCCTTATAGATTACATATAAGAGCAAGTATACAGCAACACCTGTAATAGCGGTAAAAAACCAAATTATGCTTGTAATTGGTCCTAATTTTCGATGTATTACTAATTGATTCTTGTAACCAGTAAATAAGGTAATAATGCCAAGAATAGCCCCTGTTGTAGCTAAAAATATATGAAAGATTAAAAACAATGTATAATAAACTTTTATTTCATCAGGTCCACCAAATGAAGTATTTCCAATAAAAATAGTTCTTGAAGCATATATAATGAAAAAGATTAACGCAAAAATAGCAGCAATCATCATCGTCTTCTTATGAGCTTCAATGTTTTTTTGTCTAATTTGATTCCACCCTATTGCAACAGTTATTGCACTCAGAACAATAAAGGTAGTACTAATCGTAGGTAAAACAGGAATTGACATAAAAAACGTCCTCTCAAGCAAGTTTTTAGAAAACCTTCTATCAATTAATAGGTTACCAAACTATTTTATTCTAGTTAATAAGTGATTTCAATAAAAAGCTCCCAAAAATATTGGGAGCGCGAAGTTATTTTGCATGAAATTAATTGATAATCTTACTCTACAAAACGAGGATTCATTAAGTCTACATCTCCAGATTCTGCTTGTTCTTTTCGATACCAGCTAAAGAAAGTTTGACCTAATACAACTCCATAGACAATTTCTTGAATAATTTTCATAATTACCCCTCCAAGGCGCTGGTCTTCTATCAAGGGCATCGAATTAAATACTTCTGGACCACTCAGATTAAGACTTGCAAGAGTAGTAACGGGTACACATAGTTTTAATGCTTCCATCCATGCAGAAGGATCAGAATAAGTAGCGTACATCGGATTATCTGCAAAGATAATTAATCCACATGCAGGTGTAAGAAGTATGCCGTTAGCAAAAATATAACCCACCTTCATTAAACCACTTATGCTTTGATATTCAGGTAAACGATTCATTAAAGGCCACCACATAAAAATGGCAAAGATAAATAAAAATACTGTATAACCTGCATGAGACCACATATTTGTTTTAATGACATCAAAAATGAGAGGAATATGGTAAAAAGAAAATAAACCATTAAAAAGAATTAATGCAATTAACGGTTTTGTAAAAAAACTAAAAACCGGTTTTATTAATCGAAAATTAAGGATCCTTCTCCACACCCAGTTAGGAATAGCTACAATAAAAATAGGAGGAATTACCAAATATAAGACCCCCATTTGTATCATGTGTGCATAAAACATCAAATGACCCATTAAATCTAAAGGCCCACCTTTTGTTAAATATAAAACAATCATTGCCGTAACGAATAATATTGCTTCAGAACGTTTTAATGGCTCCGATTCGTTAAACCAACTTCGTTTGTAATGAGTTACGATAAAAAACAATACTGTAAGTACAAAAAGACTAATAAAAAAGATAGGGCTCCACATGGCACGAAACCCGAACATACTTAGCGAAAACATTAAAAATCACCTCTAGTTATAAAGCTTTACCTTCATTATAGTCCTCGGATACTAGAACCGCAATAAGACGAACTATTCCTTTATATCCCATCTTTAATATTAGAAATGCAAAGAAAAAGGAAATCAGAATATCTCCGATTTCCTTTTTTAAGACTACCACCAAATGATAGTTGAAAATGCAAGTATTGTTACAAACCCAACGAGTACCCCTGAGAATAGAAACAATGATGGTGCTTCGTGACCTTTATGACTCATATGCATGAAATAGAAAAGCTGAAAAACAACTTGAATGACAGCTAATAATAGAATAAAAGGAACAATAAACCATGAAGAATAGTCCTGAAATCCTACTGCAAAAAAGGCAATAAGTGTTAAAAAGATCATCATAGAGAATGAGGTCACCTGGTGTCTCATTTCCTCTTTACTTTTTTTACGACGGTATTCAATGTCGACTCTTGGGTTACCTGAGTTTGGTTGTTGATTTGCCATCAGTTTATCCCACCATTCCCATTAAATATACTACTGTAAAGATAAATACCCAAACAACGTCAATAAAGTGCCAGTAAAGGCTTGCTACATAGAACTTAGGTGCGTTGTAAAGATTCAATCCTCTTTTAGAGTTACGAATCATTAGGGTTAAAATCCACATTAAACCGAATGCAACGTGTCCTCCGTGGAAGCCAGTAAGGGTATAAAAAGCTGACCCAAACGCACTGCTAGTAAATGTGTGATGATATTCATGTACATAGTGATTGAACTCATAAATTTCAAGACCTAGGAATCCAGCCCCTAACAATACAGTAATCGCTAACCATAACTGCATTTTTTTGAAATTAAAGTTCTTCATATGGTACATAGCATATACACTTGTTAATGAGCTTGTTAATAATAGCATGGTTGCCATAAATACTAATGGAAGCTCAAATAAATCTTTTGCAAGTGCATGTTCTGAACTTGGAACCTTATCCTTTAAAGCAAGATAAGTAGCAAAGAGAGAAGCAAAAAGAACTGTCTCTCCTCCTAAGAATAACCAAAATCCAATAAACTTATTTTTACCCTCTAGGGTAGCTTTTTCTGGGGCTGCAGGCCATGTCTCATATGTGAATTTTTCTTCTGCGTGCATTATGCCTTAACCCCCTTATCATCATCTTCCATTAATTCTTCCTTATGGATATGGAAACCATGATCATCTTTAACAGAACGGAAGAACATTGAACCTAGAGTGATCAAGAATCCTAGAATTAGTACTGGAATCGCCCATGGTTTGTCATCAACATGATACATTGCTCCAAATGCTGCTACGAATAAACCAAAAGCAATGAATAATGGTGTAATAGATGAATTTGGCATATGAATGTCACCAAGTGGTTCAGCAGGTGTCATTTCTTTTTTGCCTTCCATTTTTTCAATCCAATAAGCGTCTAAACCACGAACTAATGGTAATTGTTTAAAGTTATAGAACGGTGGTGGTGATGGGATTGCCCATTCTAAAGTACGTCCATCTCCCCAAGGATCGTTTCCAACTTTTTGATTTTTTACAGATGTAATAATAACGTTGATAAGCATTATAATAACCCCAGCTGCCATGAAAAACGCACCAATTGTACTGATCATGTTACCAGTTTCAAATCCTTGACCTGGTAAAAACGTGAATACACGACGTGGCATACCCATTACACCAAGGAAATGCTGAATAAAGAACGTTAAATGGAATCCGATTAAGAATAACCAGAATGTAATTTTTCCAAGAGTTTCGTTTAGCATAGTTCCAAACATTTTTGGCCAATAAAGATGTGTACCTGCTAAAATAGCTAATACTACTCCACCAACAATAACGTAATGGAAGTGAGCAACTACGAAATAAGAATCATGGAACTGATAGTCAGCCGCAGCGGATGCAACCATAACCCCTGTTACTCCACCCATTACGAATGATGGAATAAATGCTAAAGCATAAAGCATTGGAGTCGTGAATTTAACACTTCCGCCCCACATAGTAAATAACCAGTTAAAGATTTTGATACCAGTTGGAACACCGATTGCCATTGTAGCAACAGCAAAAATTGAGTTCGCAATTGGCCCTAATCCAGTTGTAAACATATGGTGAGCCCATACCATGAATCCTAAGAATCCGATTAAAACTGTCGCAAACACCATTGATGAATAACCAAATAAGCGTTTACGAGAGAAAATGGCAAAGATTTCTGAGAAAATACCAAAAGCAGGAAGTACAAGGATATATACCTCTGGGTGACCGAAAATCCAGAAGAAATGCTCCCAAATTACGGCATTACCACCAGCACTAACATCAAAGAAGTTAGCTCCAAACATACGGTCAAAAATCATTAAGAATAATCCCACTGTTAATGGTGGAAATGCAAATAGTATCAAAGCAGACGTAACAAAAGTAGTCCATGTAAACAATGGCATACGCATATACGTCATACCAGGTGCACGCATTGTAATAATAGTTACAAGGAAATTGATTCCCCCAATTAACGTACCAGCACCGGAAATCTGTAAACCTAATGCATAAAAGTCAATACCATGTCCTGGTGACTCTAAAGAAAGTGTTGCATAAGAAGTCCAACCAGCGTCTGGTGCACCACCAAGGAACCAAGAAAGATTTAAGAAAAGTCCCCCAAAGAAAAACAACCAAAAACCTAAAGCATTTACAAATGGATAGGCAACATCACGTGCTCCAATTTGCAAAGGCATGACAGCATTCATAAATGCAAACACTAGTGGCATTGCTGCCAAGAAGATCATAGTTGTACCATGCATAGTTAAAATTTCATTATATAATCCTGCACTTACAAAATCATTGTTTGGTACAGCAAGTTGTATACGGATGAACATTGCTTCTAATCCACCGACTAGGAAGAAAAATCCACCAGCAATTAGATAAAGGATAGCAATTTTCTTATGGTCTACTGTTGTTAAGAAGTCCCAAAGAGTTGCTCCAAATCCCTTTTTCTGAGCTAAGGTACTCACCGTTTTACCTCCCTTTCAAAACTATTTCCAAATTAATCCATTACTTTTAGACTCATTAAATACTTAGTTAAAGCATTTAGTTGGTCATCTGTTAAATCAGCATACTGCGCTGTCATTTTGTTTCCAGGCTTGTATGTTTCTGGATCTTTTATCCATTTTTTAAGATTTTCTTCATTATGATCCAAGACGCCAGCAATTCTAGATCTTTCACCAAAACTTGCTAAGTTAGGAGCAAGTCTTGC
>DASQIV010000751.1:0-2284 GCA_035631415.1 Pseudoneobacillus sp.
GTTCAAACTGTAATAAGTAATCAATGGATCGATGAAGAAATACGACCTGATAAGTCATATATTCAAAATTGCACTTATTTTCCAAAATCCAAACAATCCCGCATAAATATGAGGTATCAAGGTACATTTCATTGTATTTCCACATTGGCTCATGAATTGGGACATGGTTATCATTATCATCATCTTTCAAATCAACCTGCTTTTTCTCAATTTACACCGTTGAGTATGGCAGAAATAGCGTCAACTTTTGCAGAAATGTTAGTAACCAAATGTATGATAGATAGAGTAAAGTCTGTTGAGGAAAAAATCATATTGCTTGACGAGAAAATTAAAAATACGATTACTTATTTACTTAAACCGTATGCAAATTTTCTTTTTCAAAAAAAGCTATATGAGGAGTGTAGAAGAGGATCTATAACAGCAAGTAGGTTGAATGAATTTATGATAGAGGCACAAAAGTTTGTATACCGGGAATCACTATCTCAATATACTCCTATAACTTGGATAAGTAATAATTTGTTTTATATACCTACTAATCCATTTTATAATTATCAATACTCTCTTGGTTACCTATTTTCTGCTGGTATCCATGCACAAATACAAAAAAATCAGTTTTCATCACATCAATATGATGCGTTCTTACAAGACACCGGTTGTATGAACTTGGAAAATCTAGCTGAAAAGCATTTTAACATAGAACTGGGCAGCTTGACATTCTGGCAAGGATCATTAGACCTTCTGTTATCTGATATTGACCTGTTTTTAGAGCTTACCAATTTCATTAACCCTTCAAAGCTATTTTAATCGTTTACTGAAAATATATATTTTTGGATTTGTATGTTTTTATTTACGGATAGATAGAGGATAACCTATCATAAATAGGTAGTTGAAGGTCAAATATCAAAGTATATACTTTATTAATTTAGCTGTCATCTATTTGGCAGCTTTTTTTATTTAGGTTGTTGTCAGAAAATAATTGTTTAAAATAACTTTATGCACATTCTTTTAAGGAAGTGATTAAAATCATTTATGTTTTTACACTGTTTGTACTTGCAGGAATTGCTGAAATAGGTGGAGGCTATTTAATTTGGTTATGGCTAAGGGAGGGGAAACATTTCTATTGAGGAATCTTTGGCGGTATAACTTTGGCCCTATATGGTATCATTGCCACACTTCAAACTTTTCCATCATTCGGAAGAGTTTATGCAGCTTATGGCGGTGTGTTTATCGTTCTTTCTGTATTGTGGGGTTGGGGTATAGATAAAAAAACGCCTGATTTTTATGATTGGTTAGGTGCTGCGATTTGTATAATAGGTGCTTCGATAATCCTGTTTGCACCTCGCCAATAAATTATATTTAATAGATCGATTTGTTTCCTTGAAGGATTTTGGAAAGGTAAAAACTAATTAAAGCGCCAGTACCAAAACAAAGTCTAATTCTTTGTGAAGGTACTGGCACTTTTTTAAGTATATTACTATTTCGAGGCAAAAAAAAAAAGACACAATTCGTGTCAGGTTTTTAAAAAAGACATCGTTCAATCAAGGGGTAGCAATTCCTATCCCTAATAATATTAGTATAAACAAAATTTATTTATAAGTCTATATCTTTCTGAAAATTTTATTTATTCTAGAAATACCTGGCCAGGATAATAAAAAGAAGAAAACATATTAATTTTAGAAATCCTTTAATGAAATTTTTATTTAAATTAAATTGAAAGGCGGTACTTTATCTGAATTTACTTACATGGGATCTTAACCTTAAAGTTAGACTGATTGGTGAAACGTTATTTAATACTTTATTCTGGATGTATTTTCCGTTTTTGACCTTATACTTTAGTGAAAATTTCGGGAAAAATATGGCAGGAATATTGATGTCTGTCCCACCACTTATCGGAATTTTTGGTAGCCTGTTTGGGGGTTTTCTTTCAGACCGGTTAGGGAGAAGGGTAACCATGTTAGTGGGGGCTTTCATGCAAACTGGTATGTTTGCTTTGTTTGCGTTGTCCATATCAGATTGGTTTGACTATTTTGCCTATATCGGCATTAGCCTTGGGGGAGCCATCTACAATCCTGCAAGCTCAGCTATGGTTGCAGATCTGACACCTGAAAAGGATCGACGAAAGGTTTTTGCCACCTTTATTACAGCCATTAATATTGGGGCTGTATTAGGTCCACTTTTAGGATCAATCTTTTTCTTTCATTATCGAAGTGAACTTCTTTGGACTTGTACAATTGTTACATTGCTCTATTTCATCTCAATTTATTTTATCATTCGGGAAACAAAA
>DASQIV010000752.1:0-6219 GCA_035631415.1 Pseudoneobacillus sp.
ATCAATAAATAAAAAATCTCTTTCATTAATCGGGTAAGAGAAGGTTCGAATCAACTCTCCTATTTCTATATCACTATACAGGTCCGATAATATGCCTTTTTGTTCTTTTCTCATATAGATGATATTCTCAAGAAAAAAAGGTCTCCAGCTCCAATTTTTATTTATATACTCTTTTTGTAAAATCCAATTTTGGTTTTCCTTAAATATATTAGCTGATTTCTGAAAGCCATCTTCGTCACATACATATAAACGAAATGCGATTTCATCAAACTCCCTGCTAAGAATAGTTAACCAGTCATCATAGGATTCAAGCCTTTTATTCTTTGCTAAAATCAATTGCAATTTGGATTGGAGTTTGTCTCTCATTTCTAATAGAGAAACAAGATTTTTTTTCTCATATGTAATAAACTCGTGTATTTCTTTCTTTAAACGGTCCTTTAATAAACCTCTATCAACAAAATCCTCTGTAGGCTTCTGTAAATAATATCCTTGATAATAGCGTCCTCCATTTTTCCATGCAAACTGTAACTGATGAACCATCTCAATATTTTCAAATAATAGCGTTGCCCCAATTTTCCTAGCTAACATGGATAGAGTAAATAATACATCTTGGAAGGATCTCGATGTTTCAGTTGATCTTAAGGCTTTTAAGTCTACCTTAATAATTTCAGGGGAAATCTGCCCTATACGGTCCAATTGTCCATTTTGGTCACTTCCAATTTTATCCATCGCAATTTTCATTCCATATGTTCGATAATAATTTAATAAATGATCTAAATGTTCCAAATCACCTTGTTCTAAACCACCTGCAATTTCTAAAATAATTCGATTCAGTTTTATTCCTTTCATTTCATATTCCTGTAGTATGGATAAGAAACTTTCATCTTCATCATTTAATAATAATTGGGCATTGCGATTGATAAACAAAAGGATGTCTTCATCTAAGGAAAGTGACTTTTCAAGCGCTTTTTTTAAAACAATGTTATCAACGAGTAATCGATATTCCTCAGGTATTTGTTCATCTTCGAAAAAATAGCCAATACTAATTAGACCCTCTTTGCTAAGATATCTTCCAAATACTTCATATCCTATAATCCGATGTTCATCTGCACTAAATATCGCCTGAAAATACGGAAATACAGTATCTAAATCAGTCAAAATGTCCAAAGCAGCCATAAATAGGCCTCCGTTCGTTCATTATCTAAGATGTGCTTTTATCACATATTTCATTGTTTACCATTAGAAAGCATATAAAAATCCCTTTATTTTAGCACATACTATTCATGCAGGAAGAAAGGATGTGCTTTTTTATTGAAGAAGATCCATTTTTTTGCTGCTATTATTCCACTACTAGGTTGTAGTCATGTTCAGCCTGACTCAATAACTACATCTAAAAGTGAAAATATAACTCAACAAATACAGAATACAACAGATACTCAATTGAGTGAATATATAAAAGTCGAAAACCCTCCAAAAATAAATAAACCGATAGAAGTTATATCACAAATAAAAATGATGGATGTACCATTAATAAACCAAAACCCTGAATTAAAATACGGGTGTGAAGTAACTAGTTTGACCATGATGCTAAACTATGCAGGTGTTAAAGTAAACAAGATGGAGCTTTACAGAAAAGTGAAGAAGGATGGAGATCCCATTAGACGTTCTAATAATGGTGATATACTTCGTTGGGGAAATCCACATGAAGGATTTGTTGGAGACATGACTGGAAGAAACGCAGGGTATGCTGTTTTTGATAAGCCAATTGAACGTTTGGTTAATGAATATTTACCTGGAAGAGCTGTTAATTTGACAAATCAGCCTTTTGATAAGGTAATCGAGCATGTATCTAAAGGTTATCCAGTTGTAGTTTGGACAACAGGTGATTATCGACTACCTGATAGATGGGAGTCATGGCGTCACGGTTCTCAAGTAATCAAAACCCCTCTTGACCTACATGCAGTTGTTTTAGTGGGGTACGACAAACAATTTGTTTACTTAAATGACCCTCTTTCAGGTAAAAGGAAAGTAAAAGTAAGTAAGCAACAATTTATTGCCTCTTGGAAGGCGTTAAAATCTCGAGCTGTAAGTTACCAATAATTTCCTCATTTCAATTTTTTACGAAATGAGCCTTCAAAAAAAAACCAAAAGGAAATCTTCCTTTTCCTTTTGGTTTTCTTCCATATCTTCAAAATGGATACTGACTAAGCCATTGTCCTCCATCCATTGTAATACACTCGCCATTGATATACGCAGCTTGCTCAGAAAATAGGAACGCTGCTAAACCAGCAATTTCTTCAGGAGTACCAAGACGACCAAGCGGAACACTATTTAAGGTCCTACGTGCAGCTTCCTCGGATTCCCAAAGCTTTTCTGCTCCTCCAGTGCGTTCAATAGGCCCAGGCGCAATAGCGTTTACATTAATACCGTATTTTCTTCCCCACTCTACAGCTAATGTCCTTGTCATAGACAAAACTCCTGCTTTCGCTGCAGCAGAGTGAATCACTCCAGCACCTGCATTCCAAGCATATGTAGCAACCATATTTATTATTTTTCCCTTAATTCCATTTTCAATCCAATATTTACCTACCTCACTGCTACAATAAAAGGTTCCATTTAGAACGATATCTATTACTGAATTCCACCCATTTACACTTAGTTTCTCGGCAGGACAAATAAAATTTCCAGCTGCATTATTTACTAAGAAATCAATTGAACCAAAATGAGTAACGGTTTCTTGAATCATTCTCTTTACATCTTCTATTTGACGGACATCCATGGAAATAGCAAGCACATTACCTGGAATTGTTTCGATTTCGCTTTTAGCTGCTTGCAACTTGTCAATATTTCTACCTGTTATAACTACTTTTGCACCTTTTTCAACAAAATCTTTTGCCATAAACTTACCCATTCCACTGGAACCGCCAGTAATAATAACAATCTTGCCTTTCATCCTATCCCTCCAAATAAAAATGAATTGTTATTCATTTTTATTATAACATATATAATGAATTTTCTAATAATTTATAACCAATGCATTTGGAAATTCATTTTTATATTTTACTTCTTTTTCTTCCACATCTTTGTTAGTATTAAAAGGATAAAAATGAACGATAGGTTGGTAATTTTTATGCCTAAAAAGGTAACAAGGAGAAAGTTTCTTAAAAGAACAATGGGTTCGTTACTAACTTTAGTTGGTACTGGATACGGAGGATATTTTTATGCTCACCAAATCGAACCAAGATTGTTAAAGGTTAATACCTATACCATTACTCACAAGGATATTCCAAAAAGTTTTGATGGTTTTAAAATCGTACAATTTAGTGATACACACCTTGGGTTTCAATACGATTTAAATCAATTTAATAAAATGCTAAGAGTGGTTAAAAATCTTCAACCGGATGTCATTTTTTTTACTGGTGATTTAATGGATGCCCCGAACGAATATCCAACACCTGAAAAGATAATCCCTTTATTAAAAGACTTAAATGCACCCTTCGGAAAATTTGCTATTTATGGAAACCATGATCACGGTGGATATGGGTCAGATATATACAAGAATATTATGGAACTGGCAGATTTTAAAATCTTATTAAATAAATCAACGGAATTAAACCTTCTGGATGGTAGTAGTATCCATATTATAGGTATAGATGATGCCATGTTAGGTAAACCCAACTTTGATATTGCCTTAGGCAATATACCTAAAAATCAATTTAAAATATTGCTTTCTCATGCTCCGGACCTCGCCGATCAAACAGTCAACTATGGTGTCCAGCTACAATTGAGTGGACATAGCCATGGAGGACAAATTCAAATTCCATTTGTCGGTGCGCTCATCACTCCTCCATTTGCTCGGAAGTATCGGGAGGGATTCTACAATATTAATACACTAAAGCTTTATGTGAATCGCGGAATTGGAACTACCCGTTTGCCTTTCCGTTTTCTTTCAAAACCTGAAATTGCTGTCTTTACTTTACAATCACAAAAATAAAAGGAAGGTACGTTATTTATTATAAATGAAATAACCCCTTCCTTTTTCTTATGCTCTTTTCATCATTCAAACAAATTACGTTGTTTAAAGTTTCAAATTAAATATCGTTTTTCGATTTCTTCAGGTATTAAAGGTTTAGCAAAATAATAGCCTTGTGCCTTCTGACATTTAGCCCTTAATAAAAACTCTACCTGCTCTGCTTCTTCAACACCTTCTGCAATCACTTCTAATCCTAAACTTCTTCCTAAATGTATAATCGTACTAGTAATCGCAGCATCTTTTTCATTCAAAAGGATATCTCGAACAAAGGATTGATCAATTTTTAAAACATCAATCGGAAACTGCTTTAAATAGCTTAAAGATGAATAGCCTGTCCCAAAATCATCTACAGAAATAGTAACCCCTAATTCTTTTAGATTTTTTAATATTGGGATTGTCTCCTTTTTATCATGCATAGCACCTTCAGTTATTTCTATTTCTAAAGAAGTAGGTTGTATTTGATAAACTTCGAGTATTGTTTTTATAGTTTGCACTAGACTGGTTTGTTGAAACTGTTTTGGGGAAATATTGATAGCAATTCGAATATCTCTATGACCTTCTTCATTCCATTTTTTAATTTGCCTACAAACCGTTTCAATTACCCAGTTTCCAATTGGAATAATTAATCCTGTCTCTTCTGCTAATGGGATAAATTCTCCAGGTGATATAAAACCAAACTCTGGACTATTCCAACGAATCAGAGCTTCAAAGCTTTTTACCTGAATAGTTTCTAAATCAATTTGTGGTTGATAATATAATGTAAGCTCATTTTTTTCAATCGCCTTACGCAATTGCGTTTCTAATGAGACAATATTATTAAGATTAGAATTCATATCTGATCGATAAAATTGATAGTGTGCCTTTCCTCGTTCCTTTACCTGGTATAATGCTTCATCAGCATTTTTAATAAGAGTTTCTGAATCTTTACCATCAACAGGGTATAAACTGATACCGATGCTTGGTGAAATGTAATACTCACCAGAATTTATATAAAAGGAGCTTGTAAAACTAGAAAGAATCCTTTCGGCAACACGAGAAGCCTCTTGGCGATTAATATCAGACAATAACAACATAAATTCGTCACCACCCTGTCGATATACGCGGATGCCGTTTGATTGGATACTCATTAGTCTTGTTGCAACCTTTTTTAATAGTTCATCCCCAATGATATGTCCTAGCGTATCATTTAAAAATTTAAATCGGTCTAAATCGATAGATAATAAAGCAAATTCTTTATTGTTATCTTTGGAAAATTGGATCTCATTTTCTAAATCATCCAATAGTGCACGGCGATTAAGAAGTCCAGTTAATTGATCATGAAAAGCCATATATTTTAATGTTTCTGCGTGTTTGGCCTGTTCAGAAATATCACGCATAATCACATATATTCCTTTTATTTCATTATTAACAACAATGGGTACCGTTCTTATATGAACAGTCAGTTGATTCCCATTTTTATGTTTAAAACGACAATCCATTGACTCTAATGAGTAACCTGATTCTGATTGCTTCAGAATACTTTTAAAATTCATTTGATCGGTTGCCGTAACCAAGTCCAAAATAGATCTCTTTTTCAATTGAATGGGATGATAACCTATGAGTTGATAGACTGCAGGATTGACATCTAAAATATTGCCATCTAGATCAATGGAAAAGATTCCATCCAAATTATGATCAACAATCGAACGATAATGTTGCTCACTTTCAACTAATCGATTCTTTTCATTCAAACTTTCAGTTACATCTCGAGTAACGGCAACAACAAATTGAATATCACCTTTCACGTTTTTAACAGGCGTTAAAATTGTCTCTCCATAAACTTTCAAACCATTTTCTAATTCAATCTCATCCGAAAAAACCGTTGTCTTTCCGTCTTTCATTAACCTTTCATATTCACCTTGAAGGTAAATAGCTCGTTCTGGGGTTATTACCTCTTCAATCAATTTCCCAATAGAGTGTTGCGTAATTCCGGCTTTACTCAATCCAGATTCATTTGCAAACAGATATCTAAATTTTGGTCCTTCCTCTACTTTCATAATAAAGACCATATCTTTTACATGTCGAAAAATAATATCTATAATGGTTTTTTCTATTTTCTTAGTGTTTGGATTCTTACTAATTCCAGCTGAAAGAATATCTTCTAGTTTATTCATAGAACCATCCTTAATATTTTTAAATATTATGGT
>DASQIV010000753.1:0-4844 GCA_035631415.1 Pseudoneobacillus sp.
CCTAATATTATTATTGGAACAGTTGCATACTTTATTTCTAAAGATCAAATGGACAGACTAGGTAAAACTACTTTACAGAATGGTGTTGAAATGGCTATCCAGTTAATTGATTCAACAAATAAACAGGTTGAAAATGGAGAGCTCTCTTTAGATGAAGCACAAGAAAGAGTAAAAGAATACTTAATCGGTGAGATGAATGCAGATGGAAAACGTACAATTTCCAATCCAGTTGATCTAGGGAAAAATGGATATTTTGTGGTGTATGATAAAGATGGCCTTGAGGTGGCACATCCATCCATAGAAGGCAAAAATGTATGGGAAACGAAAGATGTAGATGGAAAATTACTCGTTCAAGAGCAAATAAAAACAGCACAAAATGGTGGTGGTTTTGTCGAGTATAGCTGGGCATTACCGAATGATGAAAAGGCAATCGAAAAGAAGATTTCCTATAATAAAATCGATCCAAACTGGGGTTGGATTATTTCTGCTGGCACCTATAAAATGGACTTTAATAAAGGAGCAAATCAGGTTCTCTTAGCTCTAGTTCTTACCTTATTCACTTCCATCATTATTGGTGGATTCCTTTCGTACTATTTTGCTAAAAGAATCTCAAAACCTATCATATCAATAACTAATCATGTAGCAGAAGTAGCAAATGGTAACTTATCTGTAAGAGTTAATACAATAAAACGATCAGATGAAATTGGTGAACTTGTTAATAGTTTCAGTTTAATGGTGGCTAACCTAAAAGCATTAATTAGCAAGGTGAATGATTCTGTTTATAGTATTACAAGTACCTCTCAGAATCTAAGTGCTGTTGCAGAAGAAACCACTGCTTCTAGTGAAGAGATTGGAACGGCAATAAGTGAAATTTCTAGAGGTGCTGTTCAACAAGCTAGTGATGCTGAGGATACATTTAATGTAACAGTTGATTTAGCAAGTCAAATTCAAGAAATGTCCGAAAAAACAGAACTAATGAGTGCTGCTTCTTTACAAGTTGAATCATCAAATAAGTTTGGTTTGACAAGCGTAAGAACGCTTAAGGTAAAATCAAATGATACTGAATCTTCCGTAGCACAAACAAAAGATGTAATGGAAACACTTACTGAAAAAGTAAAAGAAATAGAATTAATAATCAAGACAATCAATTCCATTTCAGAGCAAACAAACCTATTAGCATTAAATGCTTCCATTGAAGCTGCTCGCGCTGGTGAACATGGTAAAGGTTTTGCAGTAGTTGCAAGTGAAGTAAGAAAGCTAGCGGAAGAAACGTCCCTAGCAACTGATAAAGTACGCCAAACCTTATCGGGTATTATTGAAGTAACAGATATCGCGAATAAGGAAATGGATAAAACTAAACTTTTAGCAAAAGAACAGCTTGATGCTGTGGTGCTGACAGAAGAATCGTTTAATCAGATTGCAGATTCTGTAAGTGGAATCCAATCTATCATTGAAGATGTAAACCAAAACATTCAATTACTTGTTACCTCTAAAGCTAATGTATCAAAGGCAGTTGAAAGCATCGCCTCAGTAAGCGAAGAATCGGCAGCTTCCACTGAACAAATTACTTCCAGTATTGAAGAACAATTAAATGCAATTGTAGTGGTTTCAGATTCAGCTCAAGAGTTAAACGATTTAATCAATGATTTAAAACGTGAAATTGAAAGGTTTAAGTTAGACTAAACACAAATAGAGGGTGTCCCAAAAGTTATACTTTTGGGACACCCTTTTTTTATTTATTACTAATTGGTTAGTTGCTCAATGATGTAATATGTTATGTGTTTTAGAGAATAGTTAAGATTGTTAAAAGATGGGAAGGTCACATAGTTGATCTCCCTTTTCATGTTTCTGTGTTGTTTACTCTACAATACTTATATTAAAAAAATAATTTGAAGGACGGGTTCCTTCGAAGCTTTCTTGTGTGATATTTCCTTGTTTATTTCTTTGTTCTCCCGTTTTCTTCATGGCGAATGTTCTAATTATATAACCCTCAACAGGGAGCTGTTCTTTATCCATTGATTGTATCTCACCATTTTCTACGACAAAAAGTGAATCATCTCCATCAGCGTAATTTACTCTTTCTCCTGTACTTTGTATTACATAATAGGGAAAGTCACCTTTATCTAGCGTAACCTCTTTAATATCAAGTGTTTTGAGATGATCGAAGAAATGATTAACATCGATTAAGCGGTCATATTGAAGCCATGTATCGACTTTACTCTTCGAAACACGATATCTATTGTTTTCTATCTCATAACGGATTTGATATAGAGTATATCTGCCATTAAAAGGCGTTATTAGTTGCCAGCTAATTTCTTTAATTGAACCATCTTTCATATAATCCACTTCAAAATCCTCGAGTTTTAACTCTTGATTTTCAATTTTTAATTTTTCTTTAACCAATTTTAATTGATATTGAAAATTCATTGTATAAACTGAATCGATTTCATGCTTAATAAAGTGGGGACGGCTTTCCCATTTTTCAATGGTAACCGGTAGCATCCAATGAACAAGTACAAATGCAACCACACCATAGATAGCAGCTGTACGCTTTACATGTCCATTTAATGCAGGATGGAAAAATAACAGATATATGACAAACCCTAGTGGAAGTGAGAATTGATTAAGGTTAAAAGCAAAGGAACCTAATATAAAGTATCCAATTACCTTTAATGGAAAATAAGATTCTTCATCGTTCTTTTTCCTTATTAAGATAAAGGAAATAACAATTAACATAATGGTATATATAATTGATATCATCTATTAACCTCCTTTTTCTAATACTTAAAGAAAAAACACCACAGAAAAATTCATTTCTGTAGTGCTCATAAATTTATCTATATTTTACCATAAATGACAAATTAAATCTATTGGAAATGGATACAGGCGATTTCAATAGACTAAGATACTTACTATATAAAACGAAACTGGCTATTGGTTAACAAAATGAATTGCCTTTTCATATTGATGTAACAGGTAAGGAGAATCTAGTACCAAGATCCAAACTTCATTCTCGGCCAGCGTTTTAAAAACCAAGTGAATTAAGTTAAAATGATTTTATGACAAAGAGTAGAATTAATCCCAAGTGTTAATGAATATTCATGTAAACCAAAAAGTGACTGAAAGAATTGGAGAAATTGAGAATGTTCATTCTTGCCTGTCAACTGTTCGCAAAATTGAAGAGGAGTGTTCCTTGATGACCAATAGTACCATGAATCCTAAGGTGGATGAATTTTTAAGTAAAGCTAAAAAGTGGAAGGAAGAATTTGTGAAGTTGAGAAATATCGTTCTTGACCGTGAACTGACCGAAGAATTTAAGTGGATGCATCCTTGTTACACGTTTGAGAAAAAAAACATCGTTTTAATACATGGATTTAAAGATTATTGTGCGCTTCTGTTTCACAAAGGTGCCTTGTTACAGGATGCCCATGGGATTCTAATCCAACAAACGGAGAATGTACAGGCGGCGCGCCAAATTCGGTTCACCAATGTTCAAGAAATTGTTGAAATGGAAAGCATCTTGAAAACCTATATTGATGAAGCCATTGAAGTGGAAAAAGCTGGTTTGGAAGTGGATTTTAAAAAGACTACAGAATACATCATTCCTGAAGAACTTCAAGATAAATTCAATGAATTCCCTGACTTGAAAACTGCTTTTGAAGCATTGACTCCGGGACGCCAAAGAGCATACATTCTTTATTTTTCACAACCCAAACAATCCAAAACTCGAGAGTCAAGAGTTGAAAAGTGTATGCAGCAAATTCTTGGTGGAAAGGGATTAAATGATTAATATATTCAATGATATAATAATATAATCAAACATTATGATATTACCTCACTTTGTGTTCATTCGAACCGCTTTTTGGATCGAACGTAAACACTCAATTAAATGATAATAAATGGAAAAATAAAATTTTGAAAGTGATATACGATAGGAGGACTCTGGTTGTATTTACTAGTATCTATCATTTTATCTACAATTTTAGGTTATTTACTCCTTTTAATGGGACCAATAGTTGGAGGTTTTATTGCATTCGGAATTGTCGCTGGTTGTTTGTTTAGAGGTTTATACTTACTTAATGATATAAGTAAGAGACTTGAAATTGTTGCTCCTAAGACTGATAAAGTAAAGAATGTTTATCTTGACTATTTGAATGAAAAAGATGAAGTTCCATATTATCTAAAAGATAAAGATGCTTATTTAAAATATCGTAAAAATAAAGAAAAAAACAATCAAGGATAGGTCCTTCTCACATTCACTTCATACAATTACGGATCTGATCGATTCTCCCATTTAAATAGTTTTTAGTTACATAAGAAGTTGTTTTTATAAGCTGGAATAGGCAAGTGTTTTTTGATAACTTGTCTATTTCGGCTTTTTATTTTGATTTAATAATACAGGAGCAGCATTGTTCTAGAATACTGCTTGCAAGTGACTTTATTAACCGTGTACCTTATAGAAAAAAATTCGACAAATTATGATAACTTTAAAGTATAATATGGAATAATTACTAATATAATTATGTTCTTTCTTAAAATTTATATGTTTGTAAAGAACATTCATAAATGTTAATCTTCCTGATATTGCTGGATTCAGATGTAGAATTGAATATGAAAGGTAATGAAAATGAGCATAATAAAGGATTTTTTGCTTCAACTAACTTTTATGGTAATACCCATATTTATTTACTATACATTTATTACGGAGAGGGTTAAAAGTGATAAAAATAGAAAAGTAATTATGACTATTTTGTGGGGAATATCTATATTATTTTGCATGTCCTTTCCAGTGAGTTTTGGTCATAATGCTCGTTTGGAATTAAGAATTATTCCTCTACTATTAG
>DASQIV010000754.1:0-6232 GCA_035631415.1 Pseudoneobacillus sp.
AAAATATAGAAAATATTATGATAATCCTTTAATATAAAAAATATAAAACTAAATTCTTAATGTTTAATTATTAGGAGTATAATATACACTTTCTATTAAAAAACAACGATTTTGTTTGAAAGTAGGACATTTTCTTGATAAAAATAACAAAAGAACAACAACATCAAACATATCAAATTCTTAATTATTTAAACTATATAGGATTCGGATTAATTTGTTTTAATATAATGTTTGGCTTCTTTTATCTGATGCCTATATTCCGAATGGGTTATGATATGCCAAACCAATTACTGTTCGGGAATGTAATTGGAATAATAATAAATATATTTATATATTTGGCACTGTTAATCTTAATTCGTAAATTGAAAAGTGACCAAGAAGTAATTAAAGAAAAAGAATTAAAATATCGAACACTTTTTGATTTTTCAGGAGATATGGTCTATTTGTTTGAATTAGAAGATGATTTTATGCCTGGGACAGTCCTTGAAATAAATGAATCTGCTTGTCGAAAGTTTGGATATACGAAAGAAGAATTATTGCAGATGAATCCGCTTCAGTTTACTTCTCATGATCGATTATCAAAGATTAAAGAATTACAAATGGAATTGATTAGTAAAGGTACAATGTCTTTTGAAGGGAAATATGTATCAAAGGATGGGCGATATATACCAAGTGAAATAACCGCAAATGTATTTCATTTAGGAAGTAAGAAGGTTGTTTTGGCTATATCAAGAGATATTACCGAAAGAAAACTTCTTGAAGAAAAATTGCATTATTTAGCCTATCATGATTCATTAACTGGATTACCTAATAGGGATCTTTTAAAACAGCATTTACGGTCGGTAATAACAGGGACAAAGGTTGCTTTCCTTTTTATTGATTTAGATGGTTTTAAAGAAATTAATGATACGTTGGGGCACGACAGTGGTGATCAATTAATTAAACTAGCAGCAGCTAAATTTATTAGCTGTATAGGAAGTAAAGGTTTGGTATCGCGTTTTGGTGGAGATGAATTTCTAATTCTATTAGAGAATGTTCAAATAGAAGATGCTATATATAAAGCTAAATCTATTATCACTGCTTTTTCTGTCCCATTTCTTTTGGAACAAAATGAAGCAAACGTTACGGTTAGTATTGGAATCTCATTATCTACAATGGGAGAAAAACATATTGATCAAGCTATTAAAGAAGCTGATACTGCTATGTACCAGGCAAAGGAAAATGGGAAAAATAATTATTCTTTATATGAACATAATGTATTCGTGATGAAGTAGTTTTTAGTTAGCACCGTAAAAATCCGGTGCTTATTTTCATTGCCCAAAAAAAACGCCTGAAAAATCAGGCGCCTGTCCCCTCTGGTCCGAACTGGTTAAGTGTCCCGCAACAAGCGAAGTGTTCCAGAGGAGACATTCTTATTATATGAAAGAAGTTCATGGACTATTCAACAAAATGTTGTTATTAGGTTTTTGGTCCTTTGCATGGTATCCTATGGAAAGCAAAAATTCCTTAACAATATAGTCTATTGGATAATAAAGGAAGATCGATATGATGACAAAAGTAGGATTTTTAATAAATGAAATGCAAAAAGCCCTTCAAGCTGAAATACAACATTTAAAAAAATACGGAAGCAGTAAATATCTTCTGATAAATGGTAGGCTGTTAAACAGTGAAAAGTCAATAACATATTTTTTTGAAACTACAACTTCTATTAGAGTTCCAATTGGAGCAATTGTAAAAATTCAATGGGGAAAACATCAAGTTGATGGTCGAATATTATCATCAGAAGGCAATAGTGTCATTGTGGAAGTAGAACAAAATTTAGGTGATTGGTTATCGGAAGTAAATCTCTTTCACGATCCATGGGAACTGCTTGATCAACTTAATGAAAGATTAAATGAAATAAAAAAAAGTAAGAAAAAGCGTTCTCGAATAAAAAGATTAATTTATCCAGTCGAAGAACCAAAACATCCGTATGAAAATATTAAATCTAATGTTCATGAAATAATTTTACGATCTCAGTTTAATCCTGTTACGTTTGTTTGGGGACCACCAGGGACTGGCAAAACCTATACACTTGCTCGAGTTGCTGCTAATAAGTATATTCATGGCAAAAGAATACTTGTTTTAGCACATAGTAATCAGGCGATAGATGTTTTAATGGGGGAGATATCTGATTTTATTAAGAAAAAAGAAAGGTTTATAGAAGGAGATATCCTTCGTTATGGAGCACATGTTAGCAACCAACTATTACTTCATTCTTCTATTACAACACTCCATTTACTTCAAACCTTTCATCCAGATTTAGCTAAGGAAAAAGAACGATTAACCGAAGATAGATGGCAAATTAAACTGGATTTATCTCGTTCTTTTAGTAAAAGGGACTCCGATCAATTACTTAGCCTTGAAACGAAATTAGGGAATATTTTAGAAAAATAAGGCAAAAGGAAACTCAATTTGTAGAGGATGCAAAGATTATTGGAGCAACTTTAGCGAAAGCTGCTAGTGACCCAACAATCTATGAGAAAGAATATGACTTGGTTTTGATTGATGAAGCTAGTATGGCGTATATACCTCAAATGGCTTTTGCAGCCAGTCTCGCAAAAAGGACGATTATTTGTGGGGACTTTAAACAATTACCTCCCATTGCAGTGGGACGCCATTCATTAATAAATGAGTGGTTAAAGAAAGATATATTTCAAAAGTCAGGTGTTACTCACTCCGTAAATAACGGTGAACTTCATCCACATTTAGTGTTATTAAAGGAACAACGAAGAATGCATCCAGACATTTCAGCTTTTACAAATAAAGAAATTTATCATTCCCTTGTGAGTGACCATCCATCTGTGAAGGAGTTACGTCAAGAATTGGTTAAGGGGGAACCTTTTTCCAATTTGGCTTCAATCCTTATAGATGTGAGTTTTACTGGACAGCACTGTGTCACAGAGAAGTTATCAAAGTCAAGGTTTAATCTTTGGCAGCTATTAATATCCTTTCAAATAATTTATGAATCATATCTATCTGGAATAAAATCAATTGGATATGTTACTCCGTATCGATCCCAATCTGTTCTTATGGAATACCTACTTGAAGATATCTTTCAGAATGAGAGAAGTGTAGCAGATATTATTTCAGCCACTGTTCATCGTTTCCAAGGCAGTGAGCGTGATGTAATGATTTTTGATACAGTCGATAGTTACCCTCAGGAAAGGCCTGGGATGTTATTAATAGGCCAAGATAGTGAACGATTGATTAATGTTGCTATTACAAGAACAAAAGGAAAATTTGTTCAAGTAAGTGATACATCTTTTATTCATAAACAAGTAAGTCAGACGAAGACGTTGAGAAGACTTGTTGAGCATCAACTAAACCATGGACAGGCTATTTTTCCTAAAGACATTGGATCATGGATTAAAAACCAACATCCTAAACTAAATTGGATACATGCAAGAAGGATTGAACGGGTAATGGAGGACATTAAACATGCTCATAGATCGATCATTCTTTCATTTCCTAATAATGGTACAATATCTAGTGAGTGGTTAACTCAATTGAATAAGAGAAAAGATGGGATAAAGCTGACCTTGGTTTCATCAGCAGATATCCCAAAATTAAAGATAGATGCTACAGTAAAGATTCCTATTCCTTTCCCTTTTGTTTTAATAGATGAAAAAATTTTATGGTTGGGTCTTCCTTTTGAAGGGGCAGATCGAGTTCGACCTCCGTTTGTAGCAGCAAGGCTAGAATCTGAAGCAGTAGGGAAATTCCTTATAGCTCAGTTTTCAATTGTGTAAAAGTAAATTTAAAAGAGTGTAAGATAGGATGTGTGATAATGAACCCGATTCCTGATCATATAAAAGAAAATTTAAAAATTTTATTTGTTGGATTTAATCCTAGTTTACGGTCAAGTGAGACAGGACATCATTTTGCTAATCCTAATAATCGCTTTTGGACCATTTTACACAAATCAGGATTAACACCGAGAAAATTTACAACAGACGAGGATTACTTGCTATTAGAATTAGATTATGGATTAACTAATATTGTTGCAAGACCTACCAAAACTGCTCAAGAAATCACAAAAGAGGAGTATAAAATAGGAAAAGAAGAACTACGAAGAAAAGTGGAAGCCTTCAAGCCGAACGTCATTTGTTTTGTTGGTAAAGGTGTTTATCAAGAATATATAGGAAAAAAAGAGGTTTCTTGGGGTGTTCAAATTAATCCACTAGTATCATGTACAACTGAGTTTGTTGCGCCTTCCTCAAGTGGTTTAGTAAGAATGAAAATGGAGGATATTATTAAAATATATCGTGAATTATCTTTGTTATCCAAATAAGGCTTGTAGCTAAGGTGAAAACCTTTCTACAAGCCTTTAGCTTTTTAATATTCAATTTCATCAAAATCCTTTGGTTGAGGTGTAGGTTGACGATTTTTTAGATTTTCATTTTGGGGAATATCATTATTTATCTTTTGATATGCATTGCCTTTACTCTGGTCATTATCATGGTTAAGGTTTGATTGGTCCTTCATTTTCACAAATCCTCTCTGATGTTATTTTCAGCTATAGGTTTTCCTATAAAATCATAAATATGTAGATTAAAAATCCATGAAAAGTAAAAGGATAATCCTATAGCAATGATCTGTATAGAGGATGAAAGGGGTAATGAAAATGGGAGCTGTTGAACGAAATGGTTATATTTTTGAACCTGAATTTAGTGTAATTAATCAAAAAGGAGCTATTCATGTGTACCATAACGGTTCATTTGTGGAAGAAATTCAATTCAATTTTGCTGGTAATTATCCAGAAATTGATTTTATCGAAGAGTTAGTTGATGGCTACTGTCTTAAACATCAAATCTAAAAAGACTTTCGGTATAACAGCTATTGGGATAAAGTTTTTTTGTTTGGAGGATGACTATGCCTGAGCTACCAGAGATGGAAACTTATAAATGGTTACTTAATCAAAATATTACAGGAAAAGTGATTACTTCCGTTCAAATAAATCGTGAAAAATCAATAAATGTAGCAACTGAGGATTTTATTAAAAATGTCCAAGGCAAAAAAATAATTAGAATTGAAAGACGCGCAAAACATCTGTTATTTTTCCTGGAGAACGGTAATATCCTCCTATTGCATCTAATGTTAGGTGGTTGGATGTATTACGGGAGAGAGGAAGATAAACCTAATAGAACAATACAGATTCAGTTAAACTTTGCTCAAACCCATCTATATTTTATTGGGCTCCGTTTAGGATATTTACACCTTTATACCTCTCAAGAAGCTGTGGAAAAAGAGCTAGAAGATTTAGGCCCGGAACCATTGGATATAAGGTTCACTATTGAAGCCTTTCAATTATTACTGGCTAATAGAAAAGGACGATTAAAAACAAAGCTGGTCGATCAACAGTGGATTTCAGGGATAGGGAACTGTTATTCAGATGAAATTTGTTTTCATGCGGGATTATTACCAAGTCGAGGAATAGAGGAGATTGATAAAATTGAGGAAAATCAATTGTATCAATCTATTCAGTATATACTTCGCGATGCCATTAAACATGGAGGGTATATGGAAAATCCGCTATTTAAAGGGGATACTTTAACAGGAGGATATAATAAACTCTGCAAGGTTTATGACTGTGAAGGGAAAAATTGTCCCAGATGTGGAAATCAAATCATTAAAGATATCATCTCATCAAGAAAGACGTTTTATTGCTCAAATTGTCAGAAATAAAAATCGACAAGGTGCATGTCACCAAGGAATTTCGGAATTAAGAAATTCCCAGTCGATTTTTTCTTTTTTCCTAATTTTGGTCCGAATAATTACGATTCGGGTAAATATATTATTTTATATATTCACTAGGATTCTTAACTAAAGGACAAAAGACTATTCTTGAAGGGAGTTTTGAATGTGCTACAGTATACTGTTAATGTGATATATCAAGGAAAGTGTTATCAAACAAATGTTATTGCTGATAAATATACAAGTGAGGAAGAGGTTCTGCGTGTAGCGAAAGAACAAGTGCAGAAACAATGGATGAATTAAGGAATCGTTTTAAAAAAAGTGATCCCAACAAAGTTTCATGGAAGAAGTGAACTGCTTTCTTCCTAGAAAAGAGCCTTAAAAAAAGACCCACCAAAGTATAAAAATACTTGGGGAGGGTCTTTTTTTGTTTTTTAGTTATGTTTACTAGACTCAAAGATTTCAAAAAAAGTGAAAACTCATTGTTTCGTATTTT
>DASQIV010000755.1:0-3829 GCA_035631415.1 Pseudoneobacillus sp.
AAAACGGTGTATGTTCCCAATATCGGCAGCCATAATATAACCGTTATCGATGCTGAAAAAGAGGAAATCATCAATCATTTTCCTGTGGGACCTGGACCCGAGGGAGTGGCTGTTCATCCAAATGGGGAGCTTCTTTATGTAGCAAATCAAGAAGATGACACTTTATTCGTGATGGATACGAAAACGTATAAAGTTCTTCATAAACGCCGTGTAGGGAAAGTCCCTGTTCGTCTCGTTTTTTCACCTGATGGCAAATATGCACTTATCGCCAACCGTGATTCTAGTGACGTATCCGTGATACTAACCGAGCAAAAAATAAATGGGCAGGTTCGACCGTGGGAAATTAAACGAATTCCTGTTGGCGGTTGGGCTGGTGGAGTTGTTTTTAATGAAGAAGGCACCTATGCTTATGTTGCCAACAATAAAACAAATGATATCTCCGTTATTAATATGAGTACCCTAAAAGAAGAAAACCGTATTGATGTCGGGATTCATCCGGATGGAATTGCTTATTTAAAGAAATAGGAAAGTCTTTTCTAGGTTAAAATAGGGGCATGACCAATTGCGGTCATGTTCTTCTTTTTTAGGAGATTTATCAGACCCGGTCATAAAAACTGGACTAAATTGAGGTTATACCAAATTTTCAGCCAAATTTCATACTCTTTTGATTTCCCTGATATTTTAGTATGCTATAATATTCTCGTTATTTTACGACAAGAGGAGTATTGGCAGAGGATGAGAAATCTTTTAGGTATTCTATTTTTTACCTCTTTTTTAGCGTCGATTATTCTGGTGTTTGTAAGCGGATGTAACTATTTAATTGCTTCTCAAACTACAGGAGTATCAATAAAAGAAGCTTACGCGAACAATGTGTATGTAAGCTATTGGGTGAACTTATTGTTCTTTTTTATTGGAGTGACGATTCTCACTCTCATTCCCGTCGTGATCATGAAACCAAAAGAGGTAGTGGATGAAGGAATGAGAATCTACGATAATCAACGGGTAGCTGGCCTTGGTCCGGTTGATGAATATGTGACAGTCAGAGTTAAACGGGATGACCTTTCTAAATTGCAATAAATTGGAGGAAAAAAAATGAAATTTCCAAATGATGCTGATGGAGATGCATTACGCAGTCTCTATAATGAAGGAATAAATTTTAAAAAACCACAATCTGTGGAATTTTTCGTAGCTGTACCTAATAAACAATCAGGGGAAAAATTATCACAAGTGTTAAAAAACGAAGGATTCAATTGTTTTTTGGATCAAGATGACGAAACAGATGAGTGGGCATGCTGTTTTTCGAAAAGAATGCTATTAAATCATAGTGAATTAGTTAAAATGCAGAAAAAGCTAGATGAGTTGAGTAAACCACATGGTGGGTATTCGGACGGCTGGGGAGTTTTTGTGGATTAACAGGATGGAGGGGGAATCTATAACGGATTCCCCCTTTTTACATATTGAGTAAGGGTAAGCACACCAGTATTTTTTAGAGACCGGATTAAATGGTACGATTATCGCAATTACTATCAAAAATCAAATCAATAAACCATTTATAATAAACATATGAACTAATGAAAGGGAGTCAGGATGGAGCTATACGATTCTAGTATTTTAAAAGCTGTTGAGTTTATTGAGAAACGGATTAATGAAGAACTGACTCTAGCTGAGCTTGCCAGAGAAGCATCTTTTTCAAAATTTCATTTTACTCGCATTTTTAAGGCTATTACAAAGGAGCCGGTTAATGAATATATTCGAAAAAGAAGGATGACGTTGGCCGCTAAAGATTTGATCGAAACAAGCATTCCTATTATTCAGATAGCTCTCACATATGGATACACCTCACAGGAAGCCTTTTCTCGAGCCTTCAAAACCTTCATAGACATGACACCACAAAGCTATCGTAAAAAAGGTGTACATTATCACAACTTGTATAAAGAGGCGTTATCAGAAACATTGCTTCAAATAAAAAAACAGCCGGTTCGTCAGGGGGCAACTATTATCGAAAAGCCTTCATTTTTCATTGGAGGCATGGCGACGAATGGGGACCTTGATAATCACATCATATCAAAGCTATGGAATCAATTTTATGAAGAGTTAAAAAAACAATCTATTAACCCAGAAACGGCTAGATGCTATGGATATGAATCATTAGATGGAAATAATACGCCTTATTATTTAGCCGCAATTGAAGTGGATCGTTTAGAAAACTTACCGGATGGTTGGTCAAAGGTACATATTCCGGCTCAAAAGTATGCTGTTTTCACACTGGATAATGTGATTGAAAACATTGCTTTTGCAATAGAAGAGATCTATAAAAACCAGCTTCGGGCCTTAAATGTAAAACCAGTCATGAATTATCACTTTGAGTTTTATGATGAGGAGTTTACTGCACATGATAGCAGATTTACCCTTCAAATTTTTGTACCAATAGAATAGGGGGAGATGGAATGTATATTGGAAATGGCGCTTATTGTTATGCGAATTCAGCAAGTATGTTGATAAAGGGAATAGGTGAAGATATCCCACCATCCTTGTTGGAAGTGTTATCGGGTGTAGGTTTAGGCGTGACATTGTACGGAAATGGAAATTTATTTTTGCATAATAATACGATTGATCCGGACAGAGGTATCACGAATGCGATGAGGTCATTAGGATTTTCTTTTGATGAAAAGTTCTCAGACGCAGATGTAGAAACGCCTCCAATTGCGGAGTTAAGAGAAGTGTTGAAGACATCAACTGCGATACTTGGTCCTGTTGATATGGGATATCTTAAATACTCGCCGAATCATATGTATGCGAAAGGGTCCGACCATTATGTATTAGCCTATCATATGGACGATAAATATATTTATGTGCACGATCCAGCAAGTTTCCCTTATGTCAGACTAGCGCATGACAGTCTAGACTTAGCCTGGAAAGCGGCGGACCTCCCATATGGTCGCGGTCGATACCAATACTGGCATTCGATTAAAAGGGTTAGCAATCCTTCCAAGGAGGAAGTTTATCAAGAATCACTTCGCTTTTTCCAACATTTGTATGAAGAGACAGGGGAAATTGGGGCAACTATCGGAGCAAAAACGGGTAAGGATGCAATCATGGCATTCAGTGAAAAACTAGTAAATAATGAAATGTCTCAGGAATTAGCTGGGAATTTAAAGTACTTCGTTCTACAACTAGGCGCTAAGAGAGCAAATGATTACTCGTTATACTTCGAAAAATATAATCCAATTCTTTCTAAATTAAAGAGAAAGCAATCCGAAATTCTCGGGCTCTGTCATTCGTTTGCCGCGGAAGAGGATTGGAAAGGTCTTTCTACTGTTTTTCAGGAATTCGGAAAAATCGAAGAAGAGTTCGAAGGTGAAGTACGTAATTTAAACGTCTATTCTGCGTGATAGATTTAATAAATAACTGTTCCGTTCGGTAAATTCTAGTATTAGGTACCCTATGTAGTCAAAGGTCTCTTGTGATACTTCATACTATTTTTTTAGATGTAAACATTTGAGAAAACTAGGTTGACAGATTAGAAATGTTATTGTAGGATAAGAAAGTCAATTTAATACGACCTCACTTTTTTACAGTGAGGTAGAGGCGCGGTATTTAACAGTCTTTAGTGGAGCTTGAGAAGCGATGATGCTAAAGAGAAGGAAATGTCGCCGAAGTTTGTAATATTCTCCGTATTACTTGCTGGGTCTGCAGTTAAGAACTGCAGGACTGTCTCAATAGACTCCCCGGTTTATTGAGTTGTGCTATCTCATTTGGGATAAAAGAGAGGATTTAGGGCTACTATTATAAATAGTGCGACCTGAGTTTATCTCAGGTCGCTTTTTTG
>DASQIV010000756.1:0-2180 GCA_035631415.1 Pseudoneobacillus sp.
ATACCGTTAGCGAATTCTCCTGAGCAAATTGCCGTTAGTGATAGTAAACTGTTTTACAGTAGCGCAGATACGGTTTATGCATATAATTTCGGAACGGATCTTGAGGAAAAAGTTACTGTAAAGGGAGAGACCTACTCTTCATTTTATAAGCCAGATCTATTCGTTGATAAAGCAAATAACACGTTATATATTGCTGAATCAGGGCTTTCAGGTTCAAATATTAAAGTACTTTCAATTTCTGACTACTCAGTTTCCAATCAATCCACATATGATAACGGATACGGTTTTTCATATCCAAATAGAAAAGTCATCCAGGATAATGATGAGATTTATTATGCAGGAAAAAGACTAGACTCCGGAAACTTAGCAAATATAAAAGGTACATACCAAGAAGATTCTTATGCAGAAAAGATTGTTGCGGTAAAAGGAAACCTTGTTTTTTCAACTGATGATATTTTTAATCGAAAAACATTTACAAAGCTTTTGGATTTACCATTTGAGACCGAGTTTATTTTATCTAAAAATGCAGAGGAAACTTATTTATTTAAATCTACGGACCACAAAATTTATAAATATAATTTTGCTTTCGCCGCAACCACCTCAGAATATACACATGTAAATAATAAATTAGATATGCCCTACTCATTAACAGATTGGGTAATGGATGAAGCAAATCATAAATTATTTGCTATATCACAAACCACTAACCAATTATATGTAATTAACACCGAGACATTTCAACTTGAATCCCAACAATTTATTGGCTCAATGCCTTCTGATATAGACCTTCACAATGGAAATCTTTATGTTTCCAATTCTGGAGGCACAAATATTACCATTCAAAATATTGCAGACATAGGAAAAACGGATCTTTCAACCCTTCCGATGAATGAAGAGCCAGTCCAATATTTAACGACAAAACAAAATCCTTTTAAAATTACGACCGATGGTAGCTCGTTATTTTATGCAACGGAAGACCAGCATGCCCTACTATTTAATATTAATATGAAGACTAGTCAGGAACAACGAGTGCTTAATACTTATAATAATCTTGATACTTATTATGAACCTGATGTTGAACTGGATGCAGCAAATAAGAAGTTATATGTCGGGGAGTCAGGAAATACAGGTTCAAAAATTTTCACATTGGATGCTTCTACCTTTGAAGTGATGAATGAATCTAGTCAATATTCATTACCGAAGCGTGAAGTTATTTTAAATGGGTCTGATGTTTTCTACGCAAAACAAAGATTTAATAAAGATCAATTAGCTACTAGTTTAGCATCGTATACGGAAAATGTGATTTTTGCTGATAGCAAGTACGTATATACGGCAGGTACTGTTTATGACAGGATATCGGGGGGAATGGTAGCTTCATTCTTATGTCCTGTAAATTTAATAGAAACAGATAGCTCAGGAAGGATATTTGCTTATTCAAAAGTAGATCATGCTGTATACCGTTTTGATTCTATTGAAAAAATGACTGCTCAACCGCCAAGTAAATTTGCTTCCAACCTTGTTTCAGATCAAAATTTTAATATGTCATGGAACCCAGTGACAGCTGACGGATACAATGTCTATTTTAAAACGCCAGATATGACTGAATTTACAAAGCTAAACACTATGCCAATTGTCGATACACAATGGAATATTCCTGCAAGTCAGTTTAAACAGTGGTATGACAGTACGGTGGCATTTAAAGTCACCAGCTTACTTTGTGATACAGAATCTACCGGATCAGAGACTAGTTTTACATTTGATATCCCACAGCCTGCTAATCTTCAATTGATTAACAGTCCTGATGGTAAATGGACTTTCACTTGGGATCCAGTAGCGAATATGGATGGCTATAAGCTTTATTATAAAAAGGATCAAGAAACGGTGTTTTATCCCATAACTACTAACCTAATTACCTCTAATTCGTTTGATGTGACGGATAAAGTGAATGGTGAATGGCAAGGGAAAACGCTGAAATTCGCGGTTGCTTCAAGAGTAATCAACAAAGAGTCCATTTTTGAATTTACCGTTACTCAAGCTTTTCCTGCTATAGTAACTGAAACTCCAACGGAAGGTACAACAGTTGAACCAACACCAACACCAGTGGAAAATACGCAGGCTTCTCCAACTGATGGTACTTCGGGTTCAAATGATTCTTCTACTGGAACTGGAACAGTGGATAA
>DASQIV010000757.1:0-6297 GCA_035631415.1 Pseudoneobacillus sp.
ACTAATAAAATTTTACAACCTGTATGCTAATCCCTTACCATTCAATAAATATAATGAATATTTTCCCATTGCCCTATTTATTATTTACTGTTAGGATTAGATACTAGGTGGAATTGTTTGAAAAATGATTTTTCATATTATTCCGGAATGTGAACTAAAAAGGAAAATAGATCTATTCCCTATATTAATGTTTGTTTTTTAGATCGAAAGGAGCAAAATATGAAAGAATTAAAAACTTTTGGTTGGTATGCTGCAAGAGTATCCCCACATTTACCAAAAGAAGCTTTTAAGCCAGTTCCTACACGTCTTTACGGAGGACTTGCGTATCTTCTTATAGCTCTAGCAGGTATTTTATCGGTATCGCTTATCGAATTACCTATCTGGGCAAATATCATCATTTCTATAGTGATTGGTTTGGGTTTTGCAGGAATGAGTTTTTTAGGCCATGAAATCTTACATGGTACAGTTGTAAGAAAACCACTCCTAAGAGACTTTTTGGGGGCTGTTTCCTTTTTCTCATTGAGCATTGGTCCAAGGCTATGGCGTAAGTGGCATAATATGAACCATCATATTCATACTCAACACGAACATAAAGACCCTGACACTTGGTCAACTGCTGAGTTCATATCAGACAGACCACTGCTTGCTGTGTTTTTTAAATTACCAAAGTTTGTTCGTTCCATATTTTTTGTTATCTTTTTAACTTTTAATTTTACGCTCCATTCAACCAGAATGTTTTTTGTTTTTATAAAGGACTTTAAACCTAACAAACAGCCATTGGTTTTATTAGAACTTTTGTTACCGTGGGCTACTTGGATTGGATTATTGCTTTTAATTGGACCTGTGAAGTGGTTGTTTGCTTATTTAATTCCAGCTGCGATTGCAAACTTTATTATGAGTAGCTATGTTGCGACAAATCATAATTTGAATCCACAAACGGATATCAATGATCCTTTAGCAAACTCACTTTCTGTAACAGTACCGAAATGGGTAAATGTGTTACACTTTAATTTTTCGTATCATACTGAACATCATCTTTTCCCTGGAATGAGTTCAAAATTCTATCCTTTAGTGAAAGAAAAAATTAAAGAAATGTGGCCAGAACGATATCATGAAATGGACATGGGAAAAGCCATGCTAACTCTCTTAAAAACGCCAAGAGTGTATTTTAAGGAAGATGAATTAGTTGATATGTATAATGGAAAGGTCTATAGCGTGTTAGGTAAAGGACTAGATCCAAATCATATCAAGGTTCTACGAAAATTAAATCTTAAACAAATACTTTCTTTTAATAAAAAATAAAATTGTAATCCTCTTGGTTAATGACAAGGGGATTTTTGCTATTAAAAATATATACAAAAAAGGGTGTAAAGAATATAGCATCAGATGTAAAATATTAGTATTGATTAATAGAAAGAAGGATCAAATGATGTGGCTATTATCTGCACTTGTAACTACACTATGCTTTGGAACAAACAATACGATATTCAAGTGGAGTAGTGGACAAGGACTATCGAAAATAAATATTCAGCTATTCTTTTATTTAATTGCTTTTGGAATAACTAGTGGTTATGCGGTCATAATCGGATCATTACATATCAATTTAATAACTATCGTGTTAGGAGCTTTGATAGGGATATTAAATGCAAACGGTAATATTCAAATGACTCGTGCCTTTGAAAAGGGACCAGCTAGCTTAACGGCACCACTTATAGCGGCTAATGCAATAGTACCTATTATCGGTGCAGGTCTTATTTTTCATGAAAGAATATCTTCTTTCCAGTGGATCGGTATCATTTTCATGTTAAGTTCAGCAATGGTGATCCAATATACGCCTAATGCCAAAAGTAATCATCAATATTTTCATTGGATAATCCGAATTATAATGGCGATTCTTTCCTTTGGAATATTAGGAATTTTAATGAAAACAACGTCTTTTCTAGACATCGACTCTTTACATATATTAATTGCTATGTACGGAGGAGGTAGTATTTATCTTTTAATTAGTAGTTTACTAGGAAAAGAAAAGATAAACGCAAAAGAAGTAAAAGTCGGTAGTATGGTCGGAATCATTAGTATTCTCGGATATAGTTGTTATTTTTTTGCTATCCAGAACGGTATTAGTTCGATTGTATTTCCTGTAGTTAGTTTAAATTGTTTGATAGTTGTATTATCTGGTTGTTACATCTATAAGGAAAAATTAAAAGTGTACCAGTTTATGGGAATAGTATCAGCATTATTAGGTGTAGTTCTTACGAAGTTATAGACATATTATTTATTAGAGGTGAATGAGATGAGTTTTTACATAAAAGATATGAATGAAGAACATGCAAAGGAAATCCTTACTTGGAAGTATGAGTCTCCTTTTGATTTTTATAATGTAGATTACTCAGAAGAAGCCATTGAGGAATTACTGAATAATAACTACTTTGCGATCCTGAACGATAGTCAAACATTAGTTGGATTTTTTTGTTTTGGACCTGCTGCACAAGTTCCAACTGGAGCTAAGTTTGGGGCATATGATGAAGATATGGTCGATATTGGATTAGGAATGAAACCAGAATTAACTGGCCGTGGTCAAGGATTTGAATTTTTGACGTATATTATAGAATCTGTTCAAGAATATCAAAATGTGAAAAAACCATTACGATTAACAGTAGCAAGCTTTAATAAACGAGCTATCAAATTATATGAAAAGTTTGGGTTTGTTAAGGTAAAGACATTTCCATTAAATGAAACAGAGTTTGAAACAATGATTCAAAATTAAGGTAGGTGAATGTATGTCAACGATCATATTATTTGATGGTGTATGCAACTTTTGTAATAGCAGTGTTCAATTTATTATAAAAAGGGATCCATCTGGAATCTTTAAGTTTGCTTCTCTGCAAAGTGAAATGGGAAGAAAACGGTTACAGCAAGTTGGTCTATCAGAGGATATAGAAAGTATAGTGTTAATAATAGACGATAAGTATTATATAAAGTCTTCTGCCTCATTACAAATATGCCGGAGATTAAATGGGGCATGGAAGCTTTTTTATATATTAAGGGTAGTACCTGTACCGGTTAGAGACTATTTTTATAACTTTATTGCCAAGAATAGATATAAGTGGTTTGGTAAGAAGAAAAGTTGTTCGCTACCAACACCTGAGATAAGGGATAGATTTTTAGACTAATAGGATGTGATGTATAGGTGAAAAATGAATTACTAAATCCAGCCTTTTCCCTTTGCAATATTAACAGCATCTACACGATTTTTTGCATTTAACTTTTGTATGATTTCAGAAATATAGTTCCTTATTGTTCCAGAAGATAGGTAGAGTTGGGCGGTAATTTCTTTAGTTGTTTTTCCTTCATATGCTAAACGTAAAATCTCTTGTTCTCTGGAGTTTAACGGGTTCTCATCTCTAATAACATCAAAGGTTAACTCCGGACTGAAGACTCGTTTTCCTGACATGACCTTTCGAATGGCATCGGCCAACTCATCAATCGATCCATCTTTTAACAAATAACCATGTACTCCTATTTTTACAGCTCGTTCAAAATAACCAGGACGAGCAAATGTAGTTAGAATGATTATTTTTGTGGGAATGGAACCTTTGATAATTGCCTCTGCTACATCTAATCCATTTTTTTGTGGCATTTCTATATCCATTAAACAAACATCAGGTTGAAGCGTTTCAATGATTTCTAGAGCTTGTTCACCGTTTTGGGCTTGACCAATGACTGTCATGTCTGGTTCAAGATTGAGCAATGAGCCTAAGGCTCCGAGTAGCATTTTTTGGTCTTCGGCTATAAATAATTGAATCATACTGCTTTTCCTTCCTTATTTACATGTTCGATAATTGGAACAGCCATCTCGATCAGAGTCCCATTTTTGTTGGAAATAAGTAACGTCCCGTCAATTAAATCTAAACGCTCTTTCATACCACTTAAACCATTTCCATATGAATGGTTGTCTGCTAAACCCATTCCATCATCATGAACGTAAATCGTAAATTGATCAGTCTCTCCATAGATAGTGATAGAACATCTTTTTGCCATGCTATGTTTCACCACATTTGTTACAGCTTCCCTTAAACACATACACAGAATATTTTGTTTAAAAGGGGTAAGAATATCTAAATCTCCTAATTTTCCATTAAAATGATAGGTAATGGCAGCCGCTTTTAAGATTTGTTGAATTTGTATTAGTTCTTCGGTAATTGTTGATGCTCTCATATCCGTAACAAGTTCTCGGACTTGCTTAAGTGCTGCGCGAGAAGTGACTTCCATCTCTTTTGCCTCCATTTTGGCACGTTCAGGATCAATAGATGATATTCTTTGTATCAACTGACTTTTTAACGTAAGAAGTGATAAGGTATGACCAAGAGTATCATGAAGATCACGGGCAATCCTAACTCGTTCCTCCCGTTTAACTAATTCTTTAATTTGTTGATTAGCTTGATCGAGCTTTTTCTCCAATTCCATGCGTTTATTCATAGAACGAATCCCAAAAGGAGATATAAACATAATGATAAGAAAGGGTACGAAATAAAATAATTCACTAGGTGTTAAGTCTAAATGTCCACGCAGGAAATAAAAAAAGAACGGAATAATTTCAACGAAAATTAAACTAATTAGACCTAATTTGAATACTTTTTTATGATTCGACCAACCAATAAAATTAGCTGGGAAGAAACCTAAAAACAAATAATTTAAATGATAGAACATGCTAAAAATAAACACAATCGACAGTTGTACCGATAACCATTTTATAAATATGCGTGTTTCAACTGAAAAGTACAGCTGTCGATAGGTTAATAGAAAGAGGCTTACCATTAAATAGCCAATCATTTGTTTTAAACCTGTTTCATGGGATAAATAATAGATAGGGAAAAGGATATAGATTAGAAAAATATATGGGAAAAACCCCAACTGTCTAGGAAAAATCTGAATCTCTTTGCCCATTAGTTTTAACATTTATTTTCACATCGCTTCTTGTTTTCTTCTAATATATTTAGATAGTAGCATGAAGAGGATTAAAAAGAATACTAAAATCAGTAAATTTTTCCAGTCTGGGTATTCTCCTCGAATGATGGCCCATGCACCATTTCCATAATTATAGGAAGGCAGCCATTTCCCAATGTTTTGCATGAGTTTGGGCATGATGTCTAAAGGCATCCACATACCACCTGTTACAGCTAATACCATATATAGTACATTGCTAATAGCTGCAGCGGTTTCTACTTTTTTCATTGTTCCGATTAAGGTTCCTAGAGCAAGGAATGGTGTTGCGCCAATTAATATCCATAATCCGCTGAATATCCATTCCAACGGTGTAAGTGATACTCCATTGATAATCGCTCCAGCAGAGAAGATGACAATAATTGAAAGAACATGTATAGCACTTTGGCCAATCATCTGAGCAGCGAAATAGATAGTGTCAGAGAGAGGGGTTATACGCATAAACGTTGACCAACCTTGCGAGTTTTCTTGAACCTTACGTATACCAAGTGTCATGATGGACGAGCCCATAACACTAAATGCTGTCATAGACATAAGATAATGAGCATGCCAAAGTGTTTTGTCGGTTGCATTAGTGTTCACAACATTTGTAAAAATATAGTAGAAAAGAATTGGCATTACTAATGACCAAAATACAAAGTAACGATTTCTTAATACTCTCAAGATTTCATATTTACACTGCATTATTAATACATTCATGATTAAATGACCTCCTTATGTTCAGCAGTTAGCTGCTCAAACACCTCTTCTAGTTTTCCACGTTCAATATCAATTTCTCTTGCGCCAAATTTTTCCGTAAAGAGAAGTTCCAGTACTTTATCGGTATTTTCTGTGTGGATAATCACTCGTTCTTTTTTTCGATAAATATGATTAATTAGTGGGTTATTATAAAGTTTCTCTAGTGACATAGCAGGGTCTACAGAAAACGAAACATTCTTCTTGGCAATCTTTTGTTTGATTGTATTTGGAGACCCATCTTCAATTATTTCGCCATCCTTAAATAGAAGAACTCGATTAGCCACATCATCCGCTTCTTGTAGATAATGTGTGGTAAAAATAATGGTTATACCTTGCTCTGATAACAAATGGATGGTTTTCCAAAAGTGTTTTCGTGAGGTAATATCCATACCTACCGTTGGTTCATCCAAAATAATAAGATCGGGATTCCCTGCAAGAGCTAACGCAAAGCTTAATCGCCGCTTCTGACCACCAGAAAGTTTTTCGGCTTTTGTTTTTAAATCCTGTTCGGTTAATCCAGTTAAAGAGATTAAATCTTTTAATGGGAGTGGCTGT
>DASQIV010000758.1:0-2898 GCA_035631415.1 Pseudoneobacillus sp.
TAGCAATGCATGGTAGGTCGTTATTCCTGAAATAGCAAAAAAAATAGGCATGATCCAAGTTCCCACTAATAACGAAAAGGTTAAAATGTAACTTGTGTTAATGTCATTATTTTTCACATGCCAATCAAAAGGATTAAAAAACATAGAACAATGGTACAAAAAGACAATTAGGGTGGCAATGACCCTTATCCAATCTAAATCTTCCTGACGGTTAAAAGCATTGTTTTTCATATATATTCTGAGCTCCTCTGTAGTATAAAATACCCATAAGTTTATGAAATTCGATAATCAACGCCAAAACCCTTTAATAAAAAAAGAAAAACCGCTAAATTAATAACGGTTATTTTAATGCCTGTAATTGCTTATTAAGGGACTTAGCTTGCTCTATTGCCCATTCATCTTTAAGAATATCCCCTGGGATACTAGCTTCACCAATTAAATAACCTTCAAAAGAAGCATTCATAAATTCAAAAATATATTTAAACTGACCAATTAGTGGAAGAGCTTTTAGCCTTGCCTCTTTTCCACCTACGACAACCACATACATCTTCTTATCCTTCATTTGTTCTGCAAAATTTAATTCTTTATCACGCAAACTTTGGGACCAGCGATCGATAAAATTTTTCAAATGCCCGCTCATTCCATACCAATACAGTGGAGTTACAAATACAATCTCCTCGTGCTCTAGCATTTGTTTAGCAATTCGACTATAATCATCCCCAACCTCTTGGAATCCTTCAGAATCATGTCGTTTATCCGTAATAGGAAGAATATTTAAATTACGTAGATATACTTCTTCTTTTTCTATTCCTTGAAAAATAACGTTAGAAAGTTGTTCTGTATTACCATTAGGTCTTGAACTACCATATATGACAAACATATAAATTCTCCTTTGTTTTATATTTCAAAGCAGTCTTCGATTGAATACACTATACCGCCATTTTTAATTTATTGTCTGATAATGTTTTCTATTATCATAAAATATTTTTGAAAGTTTTTTTTATGGAGTTTTATGATTAAAGAATCGATTATACCTCTATATGATTCTTGGAAAGCTTACATGAATATGGAGCAATACAAGGTGAGTTTTGCAATGATACGATAAAATATGATATACAAATAAGCATTTGTCTTAAAAGGTGACCAAATTTTCTCCTTTTATCACAAATGCTTTTTTTACACTATCTATTTCTTGTACCAAACTTACCAGATTTCCTAGGTTGTTGTCCTTGTGATTTTCTCATGGAAGAGGAACCACTTCTTCTACTCTCTTCTCTCGATTCCCTTTTTGGGCCAGAACTTTGATATCCGCCCTCACCTCGTCTAGGATTTTCGTTTCTTGATTCCCTTCTGAGTCCTGAACCTTGATAGCCGCCTTCTGCTCTACTTCTCGGTTTTGCATCTCTCGATTCTCTTCTTGGACCCGAAGCTTGGTAGTCACCTTCTGCTCTACCTCTCGGATTACCGGCCCTAGATTCTCTTCTTGAGTCTGCGCCTTGGAATCCACCTTCTCCTCTAGTCCTTGAAGGTCCTTCCCCTGTTTCTCTTCTTGGACCTGAACGTCTGCGATCTTCTCTTCTTGCTGTATTGCCACCTCTTGCTTCTCTTCTTTCAGCAGCTTCTTTGCTTCTGCGGTTTGCAGCTCTTTCATTTTTCCCTTTTTTTGCACGCCTTGGTTTTTGTTCTTCAGTAGATTGTTCTTCTTGATTACCGACTTCACCAACTATGTTCTTTTTCTCATTCCCGATATTCTTTTTTGGAATTGTCAGGTTTAAATCCTTTTCAATGTTTAATAAATCGTCTTTGTCTTTAGGCGAATATAAGGTAATGGCAAGCCCTTGACCTCCAGCTCTGCCTGTTCTCCCAATTCGGTGAATATAGCTTTCCGTATCTTCCGGAATGTCATAGTTAAACACATGGGTAACACCTTCTACATCTAGTCCACGGGCAGCTACGTCTGTCGCAATTAAAAACTGAATCTCTGCTTTTCGAAACCTCTTCATTACTTGTTCCCGTTTGGCTTGTGACAAATCGCCATGTAGCTCATCACAGTTAAAGCCATTTTCCTTTAATGCCTCGTAAAGCTTACTAACTCTTCGCTTTGTACGGCAGAAAATAACCCCAAGGAACGGACGATGAATTTTTAGTAACTCCATTAAATCTCCTTGCTTAGCTCTATCAACTGTGCTAATCGCAATTTGTTTAATATTCTCAAGCGGTGCTTGAGTCTTCTCGACTTGTATATTTTGTGGATTCTTCATATGGCGGCGTGCTAGTTTCCGAATTTCATCAGGCATAGTTGCAGAAAATAACATCGTTTGACGATTGGATGAAGTTTCATTAATAATTTCTTCAACCTCAGGTAAGAATCCAATTTGAAGCATCTGGTCAGCTTCATCCAGAACTAAGAAATTTGTTTCTGAAAAATTAACGGTTTGTCTTCTGATATGGTCTAACAATCTACCAGGAGTTCCAATCACAATATGGACGCCATTTTTTAATTTTTTTAACTGTGATTCCACATCCTGACCACCATAAACCGCAAGAACACGAATATCCTGACGGTCCTCAAGCAATCGCTTCACTTCATTTGTTATTTGTAGTGCAAGCTCTCTAGTAGGTGTGACTATTAGAGCTTGAATATTGGAATCATGTGGATTTACCTTTTCTAAAATAGGTAATATAAACGCAAAAGTCTTTCCCGTACCCGTTTGGGACTGTGCGATTACATCTTTACCAGCTAATAATAACGGGATTGCTTGTTCCTGTATGGTCGTCGGAACAGCAATTCCATTCGTTTTTAAGGTGTTTACTAAAGACTCGGAAAGTCCGAGCGATAAAAAATTCGTCAAAAATACCCCTACCTTCTATCCTAATAAAAAAACTATTTTTATTATG
>DASQIV010000759.1:0-2630 GCA_035631415.1 Pseudoneobacillus sp.
ATTCCAATGATGATGGTTAGTTATTCCTAAAAAATCGAAATATGGCTCACCAATAAAGGCAATACACGCAGAAACAATTAGCCCTTTTAATATTGGATTACCATTTTCGTTAATTCTAAATACGATTAATAAACAAACGGGTAATAAGGAAGCATTCCAAGGAACAAAACCACTCATTATTGGTACGACACTCACATGATAATGCCATAAATCAAATGACAATCCTATTACATCTAAAATAGATGAAATCACAATAATAACCAAAGTAGAAATTATATATTGTTTTGACTTTGAAGGATTTCGTAAAAAATACCAGATAATCCATGGTGCAACCGTTAATAAAACAACAAAGAACCAATCCATCGTAAATAAAACATCGTTTAACCAGATGGACCTTAATAGGTCATTCCCCGCGTTAATTAAACGATACCCTGAATCAATCGTCATCTTACCACCTATTTTCTAATCTACTATCTATAGTTATGGCAATGGAAAGAAATGTTATACCGAAAAAACGACTTATTTCGACATTTATTAAATGATTGAATTATTGTGCACAAAAAAGCCCGGCATTTATCAGCCAGGCTTCTAGTCAATCAATCCTTATTTAATAAAGACTCCCCTGCAATTCCTGGGTGTGTCATTTCATATGGGTCTAGTATTAAGTCTAGTTCTTCTTCTGTTAAAACATCATAGGCTAAGCAAAGTTCGCGTACAGATTTTCCAGTTAAAATCGCTTCTCTAGCAATTCTTGCTACTGGTTCATAACCAAGATGTGGATTGATAGCTGTAATGATTCCTACACTACGTTCAACATCTGCTTTTAATTTTTCCGCATTTGCTTCAATTCCCACTAAACAGTAATCGGTAAACGCGTTGAAAGCATTATTCATAATACTAATGGATTGAATTAAGTTAAAAACAAGAACAGGTTCCATTACATTTAACTCTAGTTGCCCCGCTTCTGACGCTAAGCAAATAGTATGGTCATTTCCAATTACTTGGAATGCTACTTGATTGATAAGTTCTGGCATAACAGGGTTTACTTTTCCTGGCATGATGGATGAACCAGGTTGACGTGCAGGTAAAGAAATCTCGTTAAATCCAACTCGTGGACCTGATGCCATTAAACGAAGGTCATTAGCGATTTTAGACATATTCATCATACAAACCTTTAAGGCTGCAGATACTTCAGTATACGCATCGGTATTTTGTGTTGCGTCCACTAAGTGCTCCGCATTTACTAAAGGAAACCCAGTAATTTCTCTTAAGTAAATGACAACATTTTCAATATATTTAGGGTTTGCGTTTAAGCCTGTCCCTACAGCGGTTGCCCCCATATTTACTTCATATAGATGCTCACGTGTATTACTGATTCGTTTAATGTCACGTTCAATCACTCGACGATAGGCATCAAATTCTTGACCAAGACGAATCGGAACAGCGTCCTGTAAATGAGTTCTACCCATTTTGATAATAGAATCAAATTCTTGTGCTTTTTTGGCAAAAACATCGTGCATTTTTTTCATCGTAGCAAGTAATGTTTCTAATAAAGATAAGGTAGATATATGTATTGCCGTTGGAAATGCGTCATTTGTTGATTGCGCCATGTTTACATGGGAGTTCGGACTTAAATGGAAATAATCACCTTTCTCCTTACCTAATAATTCTAGTCCTCTGTTTGCGATTATTTCATTAGTGTTCATATTAATTGAAGTACCAGCTCCACCTTGGATTGGATCAACAATAAAATGATCATGGTGCTTACCTTCAATAATTTCTTCCGCTGCTTGAACAATAACATTACCTAACTCATGATACAGTCGACCGGATTCCATATTTGCTAAAGCAGCCGCTTTTTTAACAATTGCCATTGCTTTTATTAATTCACCGTGAATTCGGTAACCTGTAATTGGAAAGTTTTCAACAGCTCTTAATGTTTGAATTCCGTAGTAAGCGTTTACATTCACTTCTTTTTCACCGAGAAAATCTTTTTCTACACGATATAGTACGTGTTCCATTATGTATCCCCCCGAAAATTGGTTGGTTTTGAATCAAATTGATTCCCTCCTACATCATAATAGATAATCACCGTTATTCCAATTGGAAAATCATAATATTTTTGCTTTTAGTAGCCAAAAAAAACGACCTTTTATGAAAAAAGTCGCTAGTAATCTATTTTTCTATTAGAGAGAGTAAGCTCTCTCCCCTTTTTTACATAGGTATCTGGATGATCATTGAGAACAAACCAACTTTATTTGTTATAACTCTATTTTCATAAACTTACATACATCTTTAAACCCTAGCTTTTCATATAATTTAATCGCTTTTTCATTAAAGGAAAAAACGTTCAATCTTACATCTGAATATCCTAAATCCTTAAAGTGTAAAAAAGAATGCTGTAATAATTCCTTGGCATATCCTTTACGACGAAAAGCAGCTTTTACATAGACATCACTTATCCAGCCGATTTCTTCTTCTGTAAACCAATCGAAACCTTTATCTATTAACACCCAGCCTACAACTTCTTCAGAATCTAGTCCGACAAGGAAATAGGCGCCATTGTTAAGCGAATTTCCATAGTCTTTCATCATTTCTTGTTGATGATGGTTTGAAGAGATTCCAGTTGC
>DASQIV010000760.1:0-4554 GCA_035631415.1 Pseudoneobacillus sp.
GCATTGATTATTCGTTCTTGCTTATCTTGGTTCAAATTAAAAAATTTTGAAAGCATAATAACTATAACCTTCCTTTCGGTTGACCGGAGCGGTCAAAAACAGTTTACTCCCGTTGACCACTCTGGTCAATTGTAAATTGGAAAATTCTATAAAATTTATTTGGTATTTAAAAAAAAGCCCCAAAAGCAAGGGTTTTAGGGTTTGTTTAACCTTATTTTTTTATTCTGTACGTTGTTTTCCAGCATCTGTGACTGCAAATTTACGAGTCATGGACTTTATATTTTCGGGTTTACGAAAACGCAATGCGGACCAATCTTCATCAATTGCAACTTGACGAACTGGTTCATACCCTTCATTTGCAAGCATTCCCATTACCGTTTCACGACTGCAGTCAGAACCTTTATACAACTTGGATGATTTTTTCGGGTAACATAGCCATAGTAATCCATCTTCACTGATCAAGTGTGAAACTTCACGGGCATAGACTTGTAATTCTTCATTATTGGTACCAAATACTTGAACAAAATCATAAATTTCAGCTTTAGCTTCCTTATGTATGTCACTATTAAACGCTGTGAAAACATCTTCATACACTTTAGGGGGATTTACAATTAAAACAGGTTGTCCTTTTTCCTTAAAATTTAATTTTTTTAAGATTGCTTGGGCTTCAGACATCTTTCACACACTCCTTACGATTCATACATATACCATACTAAATTTTTTATTTTTATTAAAGTTTGTTTAGGTTCTATCATTTCAAATATTATAATCTTGAAAAATCGTATTACGATTTTCTGAGAGTTTTGTTATAGTAAATTTATCCTATTTTTTCAATATAAGGAGATGAATATGATGGAATCTACAAGATTAGGTGGTTTTTCAGCAATTTTACTTGGGTTATGCTATGTTCTTACTGTTATTTTTGTTCTATTAAGTCCTCCAGGTGAAAATGCTGTAGTAGATCATGTTACGTATATGAATAAACTTATTTCTGTTCATTACATTTTAGGTTTTGCTGGCCTATTTGGAATAATGGCAGTTTTAACAATTTCAAAAACGTTAGAAAAGCATTTAGTATATAGTGAATGGTTTCCATATACCAAGGTAATGGCTATTATCGGGTTTGCTCTACTTTCAATAAATAATTTTAGACAAGTTGGTATGGATCACGAGCTGGCACATCAGGCCATGAATACTGGTGGGACCGTATATGATACTATCGTTCTTGCTTGGGCTGGATTAGTTGAACTAAGTCCTCAAGGATGGATCGATTTTGGTTTTGTTGGAATCTGGATTCTAACAGTTAGTCTTTATTCTTTAAAATACATAAACCGAAAAGCACATTCTTTAATTGGAATCGTTGGAGGTTCTTGTTTTATTTTAACTGTAATGGGTAATGTCTTTGGAGTACAATTATTAGTTATGTTTGGAATGGGATTAGGTGGATTAATTATGGTACCGCTTTGGTTTCTCCTAACTGGATCCTCCCTAATAAAAAATCATAACAAAACCATTACCACATCAAATACCAAATCTTTTTAATCTCTAAAACGTATAAAAGCCTGTCTCTAAAATAATAGAGCAGGCTTTTTATCGTTATTGTGAACTGACGATTTTAATTAATTCCTGTTCAAAATGAGTGAAATCTTCTTTATTCGGATAATGGGCCGAGTTTTCTAAACTAATAAACGCCTTTTTTCCTATAGTTTGTATAGATTCAAAATACTTTTTAGCTAAATCATAGTTAGCAACTTTATCATGTTTACCCTGTATAAAATAAATAGATGTTTTAAACTCATTTATTCTTCCAATAAAATTTGTTCGAATAATCTCATCCTGTAAATCCTGACTATCAAATAAACTAAATTTCGGACCGGATAATAGTACTTTATAAATATCAGACAGGGTATAATCCGGACTGATAAAAGCACCTTTAATTAACCCCAAAACACTCGCCTTTTCTGTTTTGTCATCATAGTAATTATAGCCAGGGTATTGATTTAACAAATCTCCGAATTTCCCTTCCTGCTTACCATAAAAATAAGGGGGCTCACCAATTTCCGTTAATATGGCTAATGTTTTCCCATCACTTTTCTTTGTTGCTTCCGTTTTTAACCAATCATAGGCATGCTTCTGTCCTTCAATGATATTCGTGATCTGTCCTAATCCTATGTAGGCGTGAAATTTGTCAGAATATCGATAGGCTAGTTCTGTGCCCACTATCGTTCCAAATGAATTTCCAACAAGATAAATTTTATCTTGGTCCATTTTGTTTCTAACATAATCAACCACTTCATTTGCATCGGAAATAAACTGCTCAATATTCATTGATTTTTTATCAATGTTCTTATTGTAGCTTTTACCGGAACCTCTTTGATCAAAGTAAACGGCCAAACAGTTTTCTGTAATATTAGGAAATAAAGAACGAGAGCTTACACCGAAAGGAAATGGAGATCCTGGTCCACCATGGATAAATAAACAAATTGGCTTACTTGGATCTGCACCTTCGAAGACAATATGCTGTTTAATACCACCGATGTCAACTTCCTCTATCTCGCTTATTCCACCTTCTTTTTTCATTTTATCAATATTATTTAATACCTGTTTTTGTTTAATCTTTCTAAGAATAAGACTAATTACAATGACTAATAAAAAAATTGTAACAACATTAAGAATTCCGTTCGATAATATCGTTAGCATGTCCTTCTTTATCCTATCTATTAGAATTTTACATTTAAAAAATATCTATTTATATATTCGTGACAAAAGTCCTTATTCCTTTTTTCGACAAATTGAAACTAAAAGACACTTGAACTCTATTTAGTTCAAGTGCCATTTGAAAAATAGGTTATTAAATACGTTTGTTCCACCGAAGGTAATGAATATAATCATCTGGATTTTTGATAACTAATTGGTTTTTCGAAAAGGTTATAAAAAAACAGCCATCCAAAGAATTAGCTGTTTTTCGTAAATGGTTATTATACGCCTCTCTTATTACCCCAAATAAGCGCATGTAATTGAGGTAATACTTTAACATTATTTAAATCTTCATCCACAATGACTCTATTAATAAGCATTTCATAACTAAGAAGAAGCTTTTGAATTAATTCGTCATTATTACCATTCGTTACATCATCATTCCCAACTTGTAAATAAAAAGGTATGTTTGGATATCTTTTATGAACAGATTTCGCATAATCAAGATCACTTTCGTTAAAGATAACCACTTTTATACTGACATTCCCTGCGAAGTTACCTTCCTCTAAGTTTTGAAAAATGCAATCTAAAATATCGAAGTCAGTTACCATTTTTGAACTTGGTGGCTTAGGTGATATAGTTAACTCATCGATATCCAGTAGCCAATCCTGCCATTTACTCCCCTGTGTTTCAATGCCTATTTTTATATAATTTTCTTTTAAAAGACTAATCAAGGAATCTAAATTTTTTAGTAATGCTGGATTTCCACCCGAAATCGTAACAAAGGAAAATTTATTTTGACCAATGTGTTTCAGTTCTGTCCAGATTTCTTTTGCGTTCATTTGTTTAATATCGTCTTTTCCACTTCCATCCCAGGTAAAAGCAGAATCACACCAACTGCAGGAATAGTCACAACCAGCTGTGCGAACAAACATGGTTTTTTGTCCAATGACCATTCCTTCTCCTTGGATGGTAGGTCCAAAAATCTCCATTACGGGAATCTTACTCATTCTTCCATCCACTCCCTTTTAGCTTCTGCATAACTAGTAGGAGTTTCATATAAACGAACAAACTCTACTCTTGATTGCAAGGATTGATTTACTCTGTTTAACAAAGCTTCTTTCATCTTTTCATAAATCCAAACAACCATATTTTCAGCCGTTGTGTTCATCGTTGGCAATGTTTCATTCAAGTATCGATGGTCTAGAAAAATTTCAATCTCTTCTTTCCAAATCTCTTTAATATCACCGAAATCTATCATTAATCCAATATCATCAACATAACCACTTATCCCAAAAATCACTTTATACGTATGTCCATGAAGGTTTTTACATTTCCCCTCATAGCAGTGTAAATGGTGAGCGGCATCAAAGGTAAATTCCTTACTCACTAAAACACGTTTAGTGTGGTATTTTAATTGATTTGGTTGAATGTCTTCGTCTATTTTTTGGAGTTTATCAACGATTCTAAATCCGTACATCGCTTTTTTCCCCCTTTAGGAAATCGTCAAGTCCTCTTTTTCTTAACACGCATGCAGGGCACTCGCCGCAACCATCTGAAATTACACCGTTATAACAAGTTAATGTTTTTTCACGAACAAATTCAAACGCATCTAATTCATTTGCTAATGCCCAAGTCTCCGCTTTATTTAACCACATTAGCGGTGTATGAATTACAAATTGATCGTCCATGGAAAGATTTAATGTGACATTAAGGGATTTAACAAACACATCTCGGCAATCTGGATAACCACTAAAATCTGTTTCACAAACGCCTGTTACTAAATGCTTTGCACCTATTTGACGTGCTAGAATCCCGGCAAAAGTTAAGAATACTAGGTTTCGTCCAGGAACAAAG
>DASQIV010000761.1:0-4192 GCA_035631415.1 Pseudoneobacillus sp.
TGCAGAGAATATGCAAAAAGTACAAGAACAATCGGAAGCTGAAAAAGTAACAACGGAAGAAATAAACGTTGCTTTGCAAGAAATTGCAGCAGGTACGCATTCACAAGGTAATGCGATCAACGACATTATGGATGCTATTGAAAGCACAACGAAGCAAGTAACGATGATGAATCAACGTGTCCAGCAGGTTGGAGAACAAACGGGACAAATGACAGGTGAAATTGAAGAGGGAAGAGGCCAATCACAAATCCTGCGAGAACAAATGTTAGATTTCAAAAACTTCATTGAAGTGATGGAAAAGGATATGAAGGTATTGAGTGATAATATTAATTCGTCTTTAAGCTCTATTCAAGCGATTCAGGGAATTACTTCTCAAACCAATCTGTTAGCACTAAATGCCTCTATTGAAGCGGCACGTGCAGGTGAAGCGGGTAGAGGATTTTCTGTGGTGGCAGAAGAAATTCGTAAATTAGCTGAAACGTCAGATAAGACAGCGGTTCAAATCTCAACTACTTTAAACCAAGTTCATACAAACAATCGTGAAACACAAGAACAAATGAACCTGATTGCGAGCAAAATGGATGGAAATATTCAAGGGACGATGAAGAACCATACCATATTTGAATCCATTAAACATTCCATTGAACAATTGCAAAAAGAAATGCAATCATTTGAAACAGTTGCTCAAGGTATTGACAAAGATACAGGTTCGATTGAAGTAGCTGTGAATGAGTTTGCCTCTATTCTTGAACAGGCATCCGCTTCTCTAGAAGAAATATCTGCAACCGTACAGTCGCAAACAGATAATAAGGAACAACTTGCTCAACTTATTAATGACACCAATAAAGCAACTCAAAATCTAGTTCACCTATTTTAAAGTTAGTTTTAAACAGGAAAACGCGCCATATGTTATGGCGCGTTTTTTATCCATCTAATAACTCAAATATTGGCTCCACGGCTTTAATTAAACTATCTGCCTTACTTTCAGCAGTCGTTTCTTCATTTCCGATATACACCGTTTTGCAACCTGCTTTTTTTCCTGCTTCAATATCTCGTTCGTGATCCCCAACCATAACGCTCCGATTTAAATCTATATTGTATTTTTCGGCTAAATCAACCAACATCCCAGCATTGGGTTTCCGGCATTCACAACCAGCCTTTGGTTTATGAGGACAATAGGATATCTCGGTTACCTTACCACCCTTTTCTTCCACAAGCTCATGTAATCGTTCATGAATTCTATGTAATTCCTTTTCCTTTAAAAATCCTAATCCAACTCCACCCTGATTCGTAACAACAAAGACATCAAAACCTGCTTTTGTAAACTCGGCTATTGCTTCAGCAGCACCTTCTAGTAAAAAAAGTTGTTCTGGTTTATTAACAAATTTCACACGATGGGATAACACTTCGTTTATTACACCATCTCGATCTAAAAAAATGGCTTGCTTCATTATTTTTCCTCCACGTTTAATATAAATATTTTATCCAAAAATTCACACATATATAAAATCCTTTTAAAGGAAATATCCAAGTTTTTTGTTTAAATTTTCCTCCGATAGTTAAGATTAATAATAAGTCAAAAATAACAGGTGGCAGCAGTGGTTACGATAGCATTTATTTTAATCTTCACTTTGTTAACATCTTTAATTGGTTTTTTTGATATTTTCTATTTACATAAATCGATTAATGAATTTTTTTATTCTGTATTGTCACTGGAGTTTGGCACAAGAAAATGGTGGGTTTTTTCCGGTTTATTCATCGGATTATGTTATTCCGTTATTACTGACTTTAAACGCTTCCGAAAGAAAAAAGGAGTAACTGAGGGAACTTAAATGGAACGGAAAATGGATGAGAAAATATCGCTATGGCAGCTATTTTTATTAATCTTTATTTTTGAAACAGGGTCTGCCATTGTCGTAGGTATTGCTGGTGAGGCCAAAAAAGATGCTTGGATTGCCATTTTAATGGCAACTTTTATTGGAATAATGATTTTGCTCTATTATTTTTTCATGATCGAAAAAAGCGGAAATAAAAATCTTTTTGAGATATTGGAGCTCTGCTTCGGCAAATACATTAGTAAATTGTTTATTGTAATTTATATTATCTATTTTTTTTACCTTGCTTCTCGTGTGTTAAGAGATTTTGGAGAGTTATTAGTTTCTACGATATTTGAAAAAACACCGATAGAATTTATTAGTTTAACAATGATGTTTCTGATTGTTTATTTTTTAATTTTGGGAATTGAAACTTTAAGTAGATCTGCTGAGGTTTTTATACCATACATCGTTATCTTTATTTTGTTTGTAGGTCTGGGGATTTTACTGTCACAGGAACTTGATTTTTCTAATTTATTGCCTATTTTAGGAGATGGAATTAAACCAGTTATGAAAGCTATATTTCCTTCACTAATCGGTTTTCCGTTTGGAGAACTAATTGTTTTTACTGTGCTTATTCCTAAAGTAACAAAAATAAAAAAAGCGAGAACTGTTGCGGCAATTTCAGTGTTTTTAAGTGGTTTACTCCTTGTTTATACCACTGTCATTCAATTGGCTACATTAGGTGATAATATTCGTAATCGTTCTAATTTTCCAATGCTGTCAGCTGCTCGGGAAATATCGTTATTAAATTTTATCGAGCGTGTCGACTTACTCATAGTATTTATTGTGATGTTTGGAATTGTTGTGAAAGTAACCATATTTTTTTATGGAGGACTTCTTGGTTTGGAAAAAGTGTTTAACATACCATATCGTCAATTTGTCGTCCCAATGGCACTTCTTATCTCTTTTTCCTCTATCATTATAAGCAAAAATTTTGCAGAACACATTGAAGAAGGTTTAACATTTGTGCCATTTTATTTACATCTGCCATTGCAACTGATACTTCCGCTTTTCATCTTTCCTATTATTTGGTTTAAAAAAAATAAGAGTCATGACAAGTGAACGGATGATTATGAATGAAAGAAAATATATCGCTTTGGCAACTATTTATTCTCGTTTTTCTCTATCTATTAGGAAGTTCCATTGTGGTCAATATTGGAGTAAAAGCTGGCCGAGATGCATGGATAGCTATATTAATTGCTTGCATCTCAGGTCTTTTTCTTGTCTTTGTTTACCTTCAGCTGCTCAAATGGTTTCCTACCAAAAATTTATTTGAAATTTTGGACGAGTGTTTTGGCAAGTGGTTAGGTTGTTTTCTAGGCATTATATATATATCTTTCTTTTTTTTACTTGCTTCCTTTGTTTTGCGAGATTTTGGAGAGCTTATGGTGTCTTCAATTTTTTTAAAAACTCCAATAGAATTCATCCATATAACGATGATTTTACTCATCGTATATATCCTTATATTAGGAATTGAGGTACTAGGAAGAATAACAGAAATTTTTATCCCATATGCCACAATATTTCTCCTGTTTGTTGGTTTAGGTGTTATTTTGTCTGGGGCGATGGAGTTGAAAAATTTATTTCCGATTTTAGGGGATGGATTCATGCCTGTCCTTAAACCTGCATTTATAGAGATCATTCACTTTCCTTTTGGTGAATTTATTGCTTTTATGGTGATCATTCCTTATGTCACCAAGTTTAAATATGCCACCAAAACAAGTGTGATGGCATATATAACAGGTGGTATTTTTTTGGTCTACTCTTCTATATTACAAATAACATCGCTAGGAATATTAAAAGAACGTGTAAACTTTCCACTTTTATCAACAGCTCGGCAAATATCTTTACTGAATTTTATCGAACGTGTCGATTTATTGATCGTTTTTATCATGATGTTAGGAATTATTGTGAAAATATCTGTCCTACTCTATGGGGGATTAAAGGGTCTAGAAAAGATTTTTAAAATACCATACCGTGTTTTTGCTTTTCCAATGGGAATGATAATTTCTTTTTTCTCAATCTTAATAGGTGAAGATTATTATGAGTATATTGAGTTGGGTGGGAAAGTGTTAACCATTTATATTCAGTCTGCTCTTCAAATTATTGTTCCTATTGTCTTATTAGCCATTGCTTTTTTTAAAAAAAATAGGGTGGTGAAAAAAAGTGAGCCTAATTAAAAAATTATTTAAAGAATTGTTCCCAGAACAGCAAGAAACTAGAAAAGACCTATTATCTGTCGAGCCACCTTTTACAAGTAAAAATTTAACAGAAAATAAGGAGAAATTGGTAGAAATATTTTGTTCTTCTAGTGA
>DASQIV010000762.1:0-3460 GCA_035631415.1 Pseudoneobacillus sp.
TTTCCAAGCATTTCTTTTTACGAATTATAAATAAGAGCTTGCGTTAATCAGTGAATATATAGCAGATAAACCATTGAATAATTTTTGGTGTAAAACATTTCATTTAATACGTAATTGAAGGAAAGTTTTACTCCTCCATTACATAGAAAAAAGGAGAGGATACTGTCCTCTCCTTTTTCTCCCTGTAGTTGTGCAAGTAATCTTTCCTTATAAAAAAGAATATGACTTGCCGTCTCCCATATCGAATTGACCGCAACTCCCTCAGGTTTCCAATTCGCTTCTTCAGCGGTAAGCCCCGTTAGAGCATCTTTTAGTGGCGGATACCAATCTTCCTTACCAAAACAAGGCACCGCCATAATTGGGGTGCCTGACACATTTCTATTAACCTTCCGTTGTAAATTTATACCCAATTCCTCTTAACGTTACGATAAAAGGATAGTCCGTATATTGTGCTATTTTTTCTCTCAAATTTTTAATATGAACATCAACCGTTCGTTCGTTGATTACTTTTTCATTCGTTTTGTAAATGGTGTTGATGATTTGCTCTCTTGAAAGTAATTGATCGGGATGGGTCATAAATAGATAAAGCAATCTGTACTCGAAGTGGGTTAAATCCAGAACCACGTCATGGAATTTTACAATTCCTTTTAACGGTTTAATCGTTAAACCTTTAAAACTCAGTTTACTGCAGCGATTGGCGGTTCTTCGTAAAACCGTTTCGATTCTGACCGATAATTCCTCTATATTAAATGGTTTTCCAATATAGTCGTCTGCCCCTTGTTTCAGCCCTTCAATTCGATCCTGCTCTGAATTATTAGCAGATACAATGATGATTGGTACGTTACTGTCCAGTTCGTAACGCATCCAGGAGCAAACTTCGAGTCCATCCATATCAGGAAGAGATGTTTCTAAAAGCACAAAACAAGGATCGGGTTTTACATACATTTCACGAGCTGTTTTACCATTTACAGCTTCCAATATTTCAAAACCTTGCCTAGTCAGATGAAATCTTAACACCGCTCTATTTTCACTATTGCTATCTATTATTAAAATAGTTTTCCCTCTTAATTTTTTATCTTCCAACTCTTTCAGCCCCTTGCCTTTATTATAAGGATAAAAAAGAGATTCACAAAAGGTTGTGTTTTATATAGAAAAACGACCCGCTGTGAAACGGGCCATTCCCTATTATTTCTTTTCCGCACCTTTTTTTCCTGCAAGTGTTTCATAGGCTGCATCATCCGGTGCATCGCCTTTTGGCCAGTCATGAATTTTATCTGGAAAATCAGGTCTAGCCATAGAGTTAATATATGCCGCGATATTCATCGCTTCCTCATCAGTAAAGGAACCTGCTTCAAAACCGCCCATTGGAGCCTTTGGCATATAATTTTTAATAAATGCTCCTGATGTTCTTACACGAGCCATCCCTGCTCCGATGTTATAGGATTTATCTCCCCAAAGAGGAAGTCCGGTAGCACCACCATCGCCGCCCTCACCATGGCATGTAATACATGCTTTATTGTAAAGTTCTCGACCAGCATTCACATCTAACTTAGCTAAGTCACCTTCCACTTTTGGCACTTTCGCCCAAGGTCTTTCTTTTGTACCGTCCGGAACATTGGTTGAAATAAAGTTATAATAAGCAACCATTGCTTTCATTTCCTTGCTATCTAACGGAAGTGGTTTCCCATTCATACTTCTTTTAAAACAGCCATTAATACGGTCCTCGATTGTAACAACTTTTCCCGCACGCGGATTGTATTGTGGGTATGTTTTTGAAATACCTACAAGGTCAAGGGAAGATCCCACTCCTCCATCAGCATGACAGCTTGCACAACTTAGATTATTTCCTACATACCCATCTAAAACAGTGTTTGTCTCATTATGTTCTTTAAGCCCTAGCTTAATTAGTTCACCTTCTTCACCATCAGGAACGTCGTCCATACTAGGAGGTAAAAAGGGGTGTTCAGGTTTGGTTTCCGTTTGTTTTACAGGTGTTGCTGTTGTTACTGGCGCTGCAGAACTTACTGCAGGTTGGCCCTTTGAATCTAGTATAAATAAGAAAAAAACAGTAAACCCGAGTGCGATCGTAACACCAATCGCCGCAACGGAAGAAATAAATAATTTATTCATGTTTAAGCTCCTCTCCATCTCGGGGGGACTTCTCACAAGAGAAGATTTTTCCGAATCGTTTTTATAAGCTCATTATCCAAAAGGTTTGTTAAGATTCGGTTAAGTAAAATTGAGCGTTTCGTGAACACAGGATGTTTTGAAAAGGAAGTTCACTAAATATATAAAAAGTGTTCTGTTATGTGGGGATAACCTGTTAGTAAGAAGTATAGATTTGTATGTAATGTTGATAAATTGGAAAATGGGTTGATAAGTGCCCGAAATCGGTTAATAAACTCCAGATTCCGGTTGATAAATGTTAATAAACGGTTGATAAGTTCAAAACCTCATAAAAATAAGCATGAGTGTATCACTCATGCTTGTTTTGCTATTTTGAAATACGCATATTTCTAGGCTCTATGGTCATTTAAACAAACGTTTGATTAACTCCGTTAGCCCCGTTAAACAATCATCTTCCAACTTGATCTTGCTAACCAGTTCTCTTTCTCCTCATAATCGGGCATTATTTTACCAACAAGGCGCCAAAAGGACCGATCGTGATTGAGATGGACCATATGGCACATTTCGTGCACGACTACATAGTCGATCACTTCCAGCGGTGCCATTGCGAGCTTCCAATTGAAGGTTAACTGCTGATTGGAATCACAGGTTCCCCAATTTGTTTTACTATCCGTAATTCGAATAGAACGTGGCTTTGTTTTAAAGTTGCTTTGATAGGTTCGAATACTCTTTTCAACTAACGCTTTACACTGCTGATAGTAGAATCTTTTTAAAGCCTGCTTTATTTTGTCATCCTCAAGCTGTTTCACATAAATATGAAGCTTGTCCCCTTCAAACACTGCATGGTCTTGCACGATATTTATATCTTGTGAGATTTGGATTGGAAAGCTATCACCTAGATAGAGAAAGCGTTCTCCCTGTTCGTATACCTTCTCTTGGTTCCCATCCAATCTATCCTTCATTTCCTTCTTTTTCTGCACCACCCAATCCCATTTCCCCTCTAAAAATTGAAGGATTGTCTGTTCAGGCGTCCCTTTAGGAGCCTGAATCTCCACATTTCCATAAACATCTATAAGCATGCTTATCGTCTTACGTTTCTTATATATTAAATTGAAGCTGATTGTTTCACCTGAAAAAGTATGTATCATTTTATCACCTAAAAAATCTATTATTTTATCTTGCATTATAACACATGAGCCTTATGTATTTAATGAGTAGGCTATAGGCTATGCTAAAGAATAAGATGAATGGACAAATTCCTTAAGAGGCAGTTAAAAAAATCAGAACGATACCGTTGAAAAAGCCCTCTTGCTTCAAAGAGGACATTAAACTT
>DASQIV010000763.1:0-4155 GCA_035631415.1 Pseudoneobacillus sp.
ATATCACGATTCAATCGGGAGAAACTGAATATTACCATCAACTACGAAGTGAATTAAATGAGCTTAGAAAAACAACTGGTTTAGTTTATTTATATACGATGTCCCGTGAGAAAAAGGGTGATAAATATGAATATTACTATATGGTAGATGGAATGCCTCCAGGTGACGAAAATGCATCAGTAATAGGTGATAAGGAACCGGATGCCGAAACTTATTCTAAAATGATAGTAGCATTTGAAACCGGGAAAGCTCAAACAGAAATGACGAACACAGAAGAGTATGGTGGCCTAATTACAACCTATGTTCCAATAAAAGATCAATCAGGAAAAGTTATTGGGATTGTTGGGGCCGATTTTGATGCAAATGATGTCTATAAGGCACTAGCAAAAAATCAAAAGCAGATGCTCCTAATTTCAATTGGGGTATTATTAATTGCTTTAATCATAGTTTTCGGCTTTTCACATTATATTATTAGCCCATTAAAACGATTAACGGTCCAAGTGGAAAAGGTTCGAAAAGGGGATCTTTCGATTTCGATATACAATGATCGTAAAGATGAAATTGGAATACTTACGAATGCCTTTCAACAAATGGTTCAAGATTTAAGAAGTATGATTCAAGGAATTAATCAAAATTCCACACTTTTAATTGATAGTTCACATCAATTATTGAGTAATGCTAGTGAAGTACAAGTAGGTAGTAATCAAGTTGCTTCATCGATTATAGAGGTTTCTCAATCTGCTGAAACGCAATTTCGTAGTTCTGAAGATACTGCCTTTGCAATGGTTGAAATGACGAAGGGGATTCAACAAATTGCTTCTGCTTCTACGACAGTAACAGAGGTATCAGGGACTACGCTTCATGTAGCTGAAAAGGGATATGAAAAAGTGGAAGACGCTGTTAACCATATGGCAATGATAAACCGTTCTGTACAATTATCTGAGGCAGCGATGAAGCAATTAGAATCTCGTTCAGTAGAAATTTCTAGCATTGTAAAAATAATTAGTGATATCTCCGCACAAACCAATCTTCTTGCTTTAAATGCAGCTATCGAGGCTGCTAGAGCAGGTGAACATGGAAAAGGGTTTGCTGTAGTTGCAAATGAAGTTAAAAAATTAGCAGAGCAATCACAAGTATCGGCAGAAAGCATCAATCATTTGATTATGAATATGAATGAGGATACAAGCCAGTCAGTTTCTACGTTAAATATGGTTATTACAGATGTTCAAAAGGGAATAACCGTAGTAGAGGAAGCGGGAGACTCATTTAATACGATTTTGCAAGCGATTAAAGAAATTGATAGTAAAATTCAAGAGGTATCGGCAACTTCAGAAGAGATGTTTGCTTCGACAGAAGAGATTTCTGCCACTGTAAATGAATCAACCAAAACGGCTGAAAAGTCTGCAGAACAAACAAAATTAATCGAAAATATTGTATTTGAACAAAATCAATTCGTTGGAGAAATTTCAAATCAAATCAAGCGCCTAAACGAAATGGCTGATGAATTAAGCGGCCTTGTACAAAAGTTTCGTTTATAAGAATCTATGTAATATAATCAATTTCATAATACCGATTTATCGCCATTAGATACAACATAAAGTGGATTAAAACGTTTCCAACTATATGTTGTTGTGATATGGCTAGTTTAAGTAATGATGAAATGACAAAACTACCACCTGTTTTCTAGTGGTAGTTTTTTTCTTACTATATTTTACAAATTATGTGATGGGAATTATTTGATATACTAATAGAATAAAGAAAGCTGAAAAATAATACGAGGTGAGAGATGTGAAGTTTATCCACACAGCGGATTGGCATTTAGGTAAGCTTGTCCATGGGGTTTATATGACGCAGGATCAAAGAGAAGCTTTGAACCAGTTTTGCCAAGTTGTTGAAGAGGAAAAACCAGATGCTGTAGTCATTGCAGGTGATTTATATGATCGGTCCGTTCCACCTACGGAAGCAGTTGAATTATTGGATGAAATGTTATTTAAGATTAACGTAGAACTTCAAACACCTGTAATAGCTATTGCTGGTAATCATGATAGTGCGGAGCGACTTTCATTTGGAAGTTCGTGGTACAAGCATAGCCAATTTTATTTAACAGGAAAACTTACAACCAATTTTGAACCAGTAAGAGTGAATGGAGTTAATTTTTATTTGATTCCGTATGCTGAGCCTGGTATTGTTCGTCATTTATTGGACGATGATTCTATTCATTCCCATCAGGATGCGATGAAGGCTCTAATTGGTAAGCTTGAAGATAAACTTAATCCAAATGAACCTAATGTGTTTGTTGGACATGCCTTTGTATTAGGTGGTCAAACGTCAGATTCGGAACGCATTTTATCAGTAGGTGGATCAGGATGTGTAACAGCCGATTTATTTGCACCGTTTTCTTATACCGCACTTGGACATCTACATAGTCCTGATGCAATACGACATGACAAAGTAAAATATGCTGGTTCATTATTAAAATATTCTTTTTCGGAATCTAAGCAAAAAAAATCAATTTCGATTATTGAAATGAATGAGGATGGAAGCTTCCAACAACGATATCATTCTTTAGCCCCAAAACAGGATTTGAGAGAGGTTGAAGGATATCTGGACGAGTTATTAGATCCTCATTTTTATGAGAAGCAGAAAGTGGATGATTACTTAAAAGTAACTTTACTTGATGAAGGAGCATTATTAGACCCTATTAACAAACTACGTCAGGTTTATCCTAACGTTCTCCACTTGGAGAAAAAAATAAATGTAATGGATATGAAGAAAAAAAATTCCTTCAGTTCCAATCTCGATGAGAAAAAATCTGAATTAGAATTATTCGAGCAATTCTATCTAGAAATGACCACATCAGAGTTTAGTCTAGAGAAACGAGAGGTTATGTCAGGTGTAATTGAACAGGTGTTGAAGGAGGATTCTAGACGATGAAACCATTAAGATTAACACTACAAGCGTTTGGACCTTACGCTGGGAAAGAAACGATAGATTTTTCGCAACTTGGAAATAGAACGATGTTTGTTATCTCCGGAAAAACGGGATCTGGGAAAACAACTATATTTGATGGCATAAGCTATGCCATTTACGGGAAGGCAAGTGGAGAGGATCGGAACGGACCAGAACTAAGGAGTCAATTTGCCTCGGACGATATTTTAACAGAGGCAACATTAGAGTTTTCATTACGTAATAAAAGGTACCTTGTTATTCGATCTCCACAGCAGGAACGAAAGAAAAAATCAGGTGAAGGAACTACCACCATTACTGCTAAGGCAGAATTATATGAAATCGATGAATCTGGTAATGAAAAACTTTTAGGCTCAAATGTACGGGAAGTAGAAGAAAAGATAAAGGAAATAATGTTAATTGACAGCAATCAATTTAGACAAATTTTAATGATCCCACAAGGTGAGTTTCGTAAATTATTAACGTCTGATTCTAAAGATAAAGAAGTTATTCTACAACGATTATTTCATACTGAAATATATAAAATGATAGAGGATCGATTAAAAGAAGAATCTAACGATTTAAAGCGTGCGGTTGAGGACAAACAAAGAAAAAGAAATGAAGCAATCCGCCAAATTCACCCTTTGTATAACGAAGAATTAAAAAGTTTTATTGAAGCAGAAAGTGAAAATGATGTTCTCATTCTTCCTCAATTAAAAATTGAAATTGAATTAATGGAAAATAGATTAGCTGAAATTAAGAGTGCTACTGATGATAAACAACATGAACGGGACTCCTTGCAAAAAAATATCTTTGATGCAAAGCAATTGGTCGATCAAATTGTAAAACGCGATGGGCTTAAGTATAGAAGGGAGCAGCTAGAAGGCCAACAACTTACCTTTGATGCGAAAGAAAAGGAAATAAAATTAGCGCAAAAAGCGGCTATTTTAACTCAACAGGACGAGTTATGCCACCGTTTAAAAAAGGAATCAGATACACTTTTTGTACAGCATCAAACCCAGACAGATCATGTAGGAAGATTGACGCAGCTTTTATCAAAACACGATCAAGAATTGAAAAATGAAATAGAACGAGAAGAGATCCGCCTACAAGCACAGGAAAAAATAAATTATTTATTACGTATTAAGGATGACATTTATTCATTTTCAAAAATGCAGGACGAAAGCAACCAGATTTCAAAGGAAATAG
>DASQIV010000764.1:0-8612 GCA_035631415.1 Pseudoneobacillus sp.
ACACCAAGTCCAGAGCATGGAGCATCTAATAAAATACGATCAAAAGATTCCTTTTGATATTGCTCTTCTATCTTTCGACTATCCATCGTTTGGGCTTGTATATTACTTAACTGAAGTCTATTGGCGTTATCTTGAATAAGCTTTACTTTATGGTCATGTAAGTCCATGGAGTAGACAGTTCCTGTACCTAAAAGTTTTTCTGCTATATGTGTCGTTTTGCCTCCAGGTGCAGCACATGCATCAAGTATTTTTTCATTTTCCGTAATTCCTAATGCATAAGCCACTAACATAGAACTTTCGTCCTGAATGGTTAAAAATCCTTCTTTAAATGCACGTGAAGTAGCTAAATTCCCTTTTAGGCAATGAATAGATTCCGGAAGAATAACACTAGGTTCTACTAAGTAGCCTTCTCCTCTTAGTATTTCTAGACATTTATCTCTAGTAATTAGTGTCTCGTTTACACGAGCTGTTTGTGTAGGAGCAACTAAATTTAGTTCACACATTGCCTTTGTCTTGTCCACCCCAAATTGTGTTACCCATCGATTCACTAGCCATATAGGATGGCTCGTTTCAATCGAGATACGTTCAATAGGGTCAACAATTGTTTCTAGGGAAGGAAGACCTTGTCTTTGTAAACTTCTAAGCACACCATTTACCATACTGGCAATGCCTTTATGGCCTCTTTTTTTTGCAATTTCAACAGCTTCAAAGATAGCGGCACGATCAGGAATTTTATCTAAATACACCATTTGATATAATGTGACTCTTAATAATTGGCGTACCCATTTTTCAATTTTTTTTCTTTGATCAAGAAATGGTGTTAAATAAAAATCGAGTGTCATTTGTCTTTGTAAAGTACCATAAATTAATTCTGTTAAAAGCCCCACGTCACGTTCAGGTACTTTATTTTTCTCAATCGCATGATGAAGGAGAAGATTGCTATAAGATTGATTTTTTTCAACTGCCTCTAATAACTCTAATGCTGTTTCACGAACATTTTTTATCATTTTCGTCATAGTTGTTGCCCCAATTTCTTACCAAGTATATGATTATTAGCACCTCTTAGAAATTGTTCACCTGTCATTTTCTTTTTTCCCGAAGGCTGTAGTTCAGTAATTTTTATCGCGGTTTGATTTCCAGTATGAACAACTAGGCCATCGTCTTCCAAACTAATGATAGTTCCAGGCTCTGCAGTAATGTTGGTCGAGTATTTCTCACCCCACCAAACTTTAAGAACAGCACCTTCTAGTTCGGTATAAGCAACTGGCCAAGGATTCAATCCACGTATCTGGTTATAAATTTCCTCCCCTGTTTTTGACCAATCGATTCTTTCTTGCTCTCGCTTTATATTTGGTGCAAAGGACGCCTCTGCATCATTTTGTGGGATCGGTGTAAGTTCCCCATTTAAAAGCTTTGGTAAGGTTTCTGATAATAAATTTGAGCCTGCTGCACTTAATTTATCATGTAGGCTACCTACCGTATCTCTCTCCTCGATTGGTACTTCTACATTTGTTAAAATATCTCCAGCATCTAATTTCTCTGCCATATACATGATGGTAATACCCGTCTTATCTTTCCCCTGTACAATTGAATAATGAATCGGAGCTCCACCTCTTAATTCAGGAAGTAACGAAGCATGGACATTAATACAACCGAATTTAGGTGCATCTAGTAGGTCCTTCGGTAAAATTTGACCGAATGCCGCCGTTACAATTAGATCTGGATTAAGGGCGAGAATGGGTTCCAATTCTTCTTGACGACGAATTTTCTCTGGTTGAAAAACAGGAATTCCATGTTTTTCTGCTTCCACCTTAACTGGGGGCGCAGTCATGACTTTCTTTCTGCCAACAGGGCGATCCGGTTGGGTAACAACTGCTATTACTTCATAGCCATCCTCTAGTATCCTTCTTAATACAGGAACAGAGAAATCTGGAGTTCCCATAAAAACAATCTTAGTCATCACCCTTCCACCCCTTCTAATTCTTCTTCTGTTAAATATCGCAACACTTTGGATGTAAATAGAATTCCATGCAAATGATCAACTTCATGTTGAATAGCCCTTGCTAAAAAATCTTCAGCCTCAATTGTATATTGTCTTCCTTTGCGATCCTGGGCTTGTACTTTTACTTTATATGGTCTAGACACTTCTCCATAAAGGTCAGGAAAGCTTAAACAACCTTCAGGACCAGTTTGTTCACCCGAAGTCTCTACTATTTCTGGATTGATCAATTCGATTGTTCCAGTCTCATCCCCAATATCAACGATTGCAATCTGTTGGTCTATTCCAATTTGTGGGGCAGCAAGTCCTACTCCATCAAATTCAATCATCGTATCATACATATCGCTTAATAATTTAATTAATTTCTTATCAAATACCTCTACCTTTTTGCATTTTGTTTCTAATATATCGGCAGGGTACATTACTATTTTACGTATAGCCAAAGTATTTCCTCCAAAAACTTCACATGTAGTGATTTTGTATAGTTGTGTACTAAACAACAATCTTTTAGAAAAGAGCCTAACAAAAAAGCTCTCTGCTTTCATTTTTTACAATTTTGTAGAGCTTCATAACCTTTTACATTAATATATATGGATTTAGATCAATGGAGATCTGTAATCCTGTTGAAGTCATTTCATGTTGATATTGATCAAGAATGATTTTTAGCGCATTGGAAAGATCTGGTTCATTTTTGTATTTTATCAAACATTGATAACGATATCTATTATTGATTCTTGGTATAGGTGAAGCAACAGGTCCTAACACAATAGCATTATTTGATAATTTTGACCGGAGATATTTCGTTAATTTTTCTGTAACGGATACAACCTTCATTAGCTCCTCATGTGTAATGGTAATGAGCGATAAATAATAAAATGGAGGATAACGATGAATCTTCCTCATCATCATTTCTTGTTGATAAAATTGGTCATAATCCTGTTGACCTGATAACTCCACACTATAATGCTCTGGGGAATAGGTTTGGATAACGACCTCTCCAGGTAATTTATGTCTACCTGCTCGTCCGCTAACTTGGGTTAATAATTGAAATGTCTTTTCGGAAGAACGAAAATCCGGCAAATGGAGCATTGTATCGGCAGTTAATACACCGACAAGAGTGATATTTGGAAAATCGAGTCCTTTTGCAATCATTTGAGTACCTAAAAGGATATCTGCTTTTCCATCCTGAAAAGCTTGAAGTAGTTTTTCATGAGACCCTTTACGGCTTGTTGTATCTACATCCATTCGAATCACACGTGCTTCTGGAAGCACCTTGCCAAGTTCTTCTTCCACCTTTTGTGTACCTGTTCCAAAATAACGGATATGTTCACTTGAACATTCTGGACAGTGCTTAGGGACCAGTTCCTCATGCCCACAATAATGACATTTCATTTGTTGTTGACTTCTATGATAAGTGAGTGAAATATCACAATGAGGGCAGTTAACAACGTAGCCACAATCGCGACAGATGACAAATGACGAATAACCACGTTTATTCAAGAAAAGTACAATTTGTTGACGTTTTTCTAAACGATCTTGCATTTTTTCAAAGAGAGAAGTTGAGAACATCGAACGATTGCCTTTCTTTAATTCCTCTCTCATATCGACAATCTCAACAGCTGGTAGGGATTGATTATTCATCCTCGTTGGAAGTGATAATAATTCATAAACTCCTTTTTGTGACCGAGCAAACGACTCCAAGGAAGGAGTAGCACTACCAAGTACTACTGGACATTGAAAGTATTCAGCCCTTTTAATAGCAACGTCTCGCGCATGATACCTAGGTGTTTCCTCTTGTTTATAACTCGTCTCATGTTCTTCATCAATAATAATGATGCCTATGTTTTCAAATGGCGCAAATATAGCTGATCTTGCACCGACAACAACTGATACTTCTTTTTTATGAATTTTACGCCATTCATCATATTTTTCACCAGCAGATAGTCCACTATGAAGAACAGCTACTTGATCGCCAAATCGGCCTTTAAATCGAGTTACCATTTGTGGGGTTAATGAAATTTCTGGAACTAAGACAATTGCTTCTTTCCCTTGTTCTAATACTGTTTGTATTGATTGTAAATAAACCTCCGTTTTTCCACTGCCAGTCACACCATATAGTAAAAATACTTTATGCTCATCGTTCAAAATCTTTTGGTGAATAGGCTCGATTACCTTCTGTTGCCCTTCAGTTAATGGTAAAGGCAAAGTTCTTTCAAACTGGCGGTTTTGATATGGGTCTCGGTATACCTCTAATTCAATTTCCTCAAGTATTTTTTTATCTACTAAACTAGAAACAGTTGCAGAAGAAATTTTTAATTCCTCTAATAATTTTCTTAATTCAATGGACTCTGGCCTTTGAATGAAAAAATCAATTACATCTAGTTGCTTTGCTGCACGAGTAGATATAAGGCTTTTCTCTATTTTTAACTCCTCAATGGAAAGAAGTGGTTTAATGTGTTTCAATCTTTTTTTTCGAACTCTAGCTTTTACTTCATATACAACATCAATGCTTCCATTTGTAGCTTCTTTTTGTATATCTGGCAATACACCTAATTTAATAGCTTCCTCCCACAATAGTTCATCTTTCTCGGTAAATAAAGGCTGAAGAGTCAATGAAAGTTCACGTATATCAATATTTTCTGATAATACTATTTTTTTTTCATATTTAGCTTTAAGTGCAGCAGGGAGCATCACCTGAAAAGCTGAAATCTTGTAACAAAGAGTTATATCTGATAACCAATCGCCTAATTGCAATAATTCGTTTGTTAAAACTGGATACAAGTCCATTGGTTCCACTATTTCCTTTAATTTTGTGAAATCAGAACTAGATTTCAACCCCACCACAAAGCCTTGAATCTTTCTTGGACCAAAAGGAACAACAATTCTCATCCCTGGCAAAATGGTTCCGATATATTTATCAGGAATGACGTAATCAAATGTTTTATCAGTTTGACGTGCCGGAACATCGACGATTACACTGGCGATGTTCATTTCATCTCTTCCTTTAATAACATAGTTATTTCGGCTAACAGTTTCTTTGCCACTTCATTTTTTGATTGTAAAGGTAAAGGGATCGTTTCCCCATTCTTTTTATACAAGGTGACGATATTGGTATCTGTACCAAAGCCAGCACCCTCAATGGTTACATTATTAGCGACAATCATGTCTGCATTTTTCCTTGCTAATTTTCCCTTTGCATAATCCTCAACATCATTGGTTTCTGCGGCAAAACCAATTAGGATTTGATTTTTTTTCCGTTTGCCTAATTCAAATAAAATGTCCTTTGTTCTTTCTAATTCTAATGTTTGGCTACCTGGTTGCTTTTTCATTTTAAAATCATATTGTACTTTTGGACGGTAGTCTGCGACCGCTGCTGTCTTAATGACAACATCCGCATCAGAAAAATGATTCATAACGGCATTATACATATCCTCAGCGCTTTCAACTCCAACAAATTGAACATTATGTGGTGGAGCCAAGTTTACAGGGCCCGACACTAAAATGACATCAGCGCCTAATTTAGCTGCTTCTTCCGCTATCGCGTATCCCATCTTTCCACTGGAATGGTTTGTGATATAACGTACTGGATCCATTTTTTCTCTAGTTGGTCCTGCGGTAATGATTAGTTTTTTTCCACTTAATTCAGTTGTGTTATGGTTATCCAAAAATCGAGAGAGGATGTCCACTATTTTTTCTGGTTCTTCTAAACGACCCTTGCCAACGTATCCACATGCAAGGAAGCCTTCACTTGGTTCAATAAAACGATAACCCATTTCATAAAGAGTAGTTATATTTTTCTTTACTGCAGGGTGGTCGTACATATGGACGTTCATAGCCGGTGCAATCCATACAGGTGAGGTTGTTGCTAATAATGTTGTTGTTACCATATCATCTGCAATTCCATTCGCTAGTTTACCGATTGTATTCGCTGTAGCCGGAGCAATGATAACCATATCTGCCCAATCAGCTAAATCAATATGTGCAATAACCTTAGGGTTATGCTCTTCAAAGGTGTCCGTATAAACAAAATTACGAGAAAGTGCTTGAAAGCTTAAGGGCGTAACAAACTTTGCTGCTGAGTTACTTAATATAACTTTTACCTCAGCACCCGCTTGAATTAATTTACTTGTTAGTGCTACCGCCTTATAAACAGCAATGCCACCAGTAACACATAGTAATATTTTTTTATTATTTAACATGAGAAAACCCCCACAATAAATGACGCATACTAATTCTCTTTCATTATGCAAGAAGATACTTAAAATTTCATCTTTCCAGAATTGTTTTTTTAAAATAGCCAAAAACAAAAATAACAACCTAATGAAGTAGGTTGTTATCATGGTGGTTCATTTCTTAACTACTCACTTAATGTATCAGAATTTTTCTTAGCAACGATTAATTCGTCAGCATATATTTCTTCAAGCGCTTTACCTACAAACTTATAAGATACGTATTTTGGAAGTCTTGTGCTTTCACCTAATTGCATTTTTCTTGCACGTCTTGCTGCAACTGAAACAAGGGAATATTTAGAATCAATTTTATTTAATAAAGAGTCGATAGAAGGATATAGCATAATTATTCAACCTCCAGTAATTTTTTGTATCGGTGTTCCACTCGTTCACGGCGACAATGCTCAGCTTTAATAATAGCCATTATACGTTCGCTAGCAAGGTCTACTTGATCATTTTCTACTATATAATCATATAAGTCCATCATTTCGATTTCTTCTCTAGCAGTAAGTAATCGATTTGTGATTAAATCATCTGTTTCTGTTCCTCGAGTAACGATACGATTTTTTAATTCACCTAAACTAGGTGGCATTAAAAAAATAAATAACCCTTCAGGAAACTTCTCCCTTACCTGTCTTGCTCCTTTTACTTCGATTTCTAAGAAAACATCTTTTCCTGAATCTAATGTTTGTCTTACATAATCAACTGGAGTGCCATAATAATTACCTACAAACTCGGCATATTCCAGTAATTTATCTTGCTCAATTAAATCCTCAAATTCTTCTCGTGATTTAAAGAAATAATCAACACCATTTATTTCTCCCTCACGTGGAGAACGAGTTGTCATTGAAATAGAATATTCAAACTCAGTGTCCGGTTGAGAAAATATGGCTTTTCGAACTGTACCTTTTCCAACACCAGATGGTCCTGACAACACAATTAATAAACCTTTTTCTTGCATTAAAAACACTACCCTTCATCGATAATATCATCACGGTCATTGAGTCGTGCTGCAACCGTTTCAGGTTGGACAGCAGATAATATAACATGATCACTATCCATTACAATGACTGCACGTGTTCTTCTACCATAAGTAGCATCAATTAATGAGCCTCGATCACGGGCATCCTGAATAATTCTTTTAATTGGTGCAGACTCAGGACTCACAATGGCGATTATACGGTTTGCTGATACAATGTTTCCAAAGCCAATATTGATTAATTTGATGGACATGATGCTCCCCCAGTCATCAGTTATTTATTTTCACCGCTATTTACCTATTCTAAACAGTACTATTCAATATTCTGAATTTGTTCTTTTATTTTTTCCAGTAAACTTTTCAATTCAACCACTTCTTTAGCAATCTTAGAGTCGTTCCCTTTTGAGCCTATTGTATTAACTTCTCTATTCATTTCTTGCAATAGGAAATCTAATTTTCTACCAATTGGTTCCTTTAGTTTTAAGGTTTCTTCAAATTGTTGAACATGGCTTTTTAATCGAGTTAACTCTTCGTTTATATCTGCTTTATCGGCAAAAATCGCAACCTCTGTCATAAACCGTTGTTCATCAAATGAACCACCTAAAAAGTCATTCATTCGTTTTTCAAGTCGCTCCCGATACTGATTTACAACAAACGGGCAATATTTTTTCAATTGTACCACATTGGTCTCAAGTAAAGTGAGCTGATGCCGGATATCCGATTCAAGTTCTTTCCCCTCTGATATTCTCATCGCCAATAATTGACTAGCTGCTTCATCCACAGCCATCAGAACAAGTTCTACAAGCTCTTCATTTTCTGATTCAACTTCTTCGAACTGTAACCATTCTCCCCGTTGTAATAAATCATGAATCGATATGTCTTTTTGAAGCTCGTATTTCTTTTTTATCTGTTGTATGTATTGATAATATTCTTCAAGAAGTGACCAATCTATGTTAACTTTTCGATGTACAGCACCACTACCTTCTAATGTCACAAAAACTTCAACCCTACCTCTTTGAACATGCTCTCCTAGCTGTTTTTTTATCTTATCTTCCAATTTTAATAGTTGTCGAGGCATTCGAATATGATATTCACAAAATCGATGGTTGACGGTTTTAATCTCTACAGTAATCGAAAAATCATTGGATTCCTTTTTACTCCGTCCATAACCAGTCATACTTTTGACCATAAGCAAAGCACATCCCATCTGAAAATCAAAGAGCATTAAACGCTCTACCTAGGGCAGATGTAGCTTGATTACATGCCCCCACTTACCGTAAGTTTAAAGTCATTTTTGTTCAAAAACAAAAGGCAATAGAGTTTTTCTCTACTACCTTTTGGATTATAACATAATTTAGTTTGATTTTCTTACCAAAAACGTACCCGCCAATAAAAAAGTTGGAAT
>DASQIV010000765.1:0-5219 GCA_035631415.1 Pseudoneobacillus sp.
CTTGCCGTATTTCTTGGTGCAGCAACTGGTCCTACATAAAAGTCTGCTGCGTTATCGTCTGTATCCCAAGCATTCCCTTTGCCAGGAGCGGGGTCCACGTTTGCGTAAGGTCTACGTTGGGCGCTAGTTGTGTTAGATGGAGCTTTTGTTGCAGCAGAGCCTTCATAAGCATTTGCACTACCAAAACCAACAAAATCTACAGTATCGGCTGGCTTTGATCCGGATGCTGCTGTTGTTTTATCTTTGAATAAAGCTATTTTTCCAGCAGTACCAGACATAGAGATGGCGCCTGAAGCATCTGGAGTAGGAAGATCAATCCCCGCTGCGCCACCACCTTCTGATATAAGGTAATAACCATGTGCCTTGATTGTTCCTGCTAATGGAGTAACCTGCCATGATGTACCACCTGAGGAGCCATATTGGACAGACCAACCATCAAGTACAATATCCTGATCGGTAGGATTGTATAGCTCGATAAAGTCCTTATTGTATGGTGCTGCAGTAGTACCTGAGCCATTACCTCCACCACCAAAAACCTGTGAGATCACGACATGATCAGATTGATCTGCATAAACATTGCCAATTAAACTACTTGGCAAAAACGTGCTGACCAATAGAAGAGCTGCCATGAACGAGCTTGTCCAACGCTTAAACTTCTTATTTCTCACAATCATTCATCTACCACCTCTTTAGGATTTTTAAAATTCTATTACACTATTATTTTATAGAGCGCTAAGAAGAAAGACATGTGCCAAACTATTCAAATTATTATATGTGTCATTCGATAATATATGATTACTGTATACAAATATAGATGACCTGTGATTATATTAAAGTAGTTCATTTATCGTCGTTATTGTACTAGTATGATAAAAAAAGGAGACCGTTTATGATTACTTCTTTTGGTAGATTTAGAAGAAGTCCTGCTTCTTCCATATATAAATGCCTTATAGTTATGTTTCTAATTTTATCTTTAGTTGGTAGTATTTCCTTTCCTAGGACCGCACAAGCTCATGCCTATAGTGCAAGCTATACACAGATAACAATGGACAATCAAAAAACAGAGTTAGTATTTTCCATTGATACACTTTCGATATTAGAACTACTTCCCAAAATAGATAAAAATCAAAACTGGGTGCTTGAAGAGTCCGAAATAAAAGAAGAAGAACATCATCTTGAAGAATTGATTACAGAAGGTCTTACTCTTGATAAGGGGAATGAAGAACAAACTCCCGAAGTAGAAAAAATGGAAATCGTTAAGAAGGAAAACAAAATCTTTCTTTCTACTTATATGAACTTTCCTGCTTTTTCTCCTGGAGATACGATCAGTTTTAATGATGGTTTCTACGCCAACGATACCGGAACGAATTACGTCAATCTTATTTCCGCATCTTTTTTGGGACAAGCAAGTGAGGGTGTGCTACAAGGTAAAGAACGGACATGGACGATCCTTTTAACGGAGGTTCAACAAGAACAGGGCTCGGAAAGTGGACAAGCTATTCAGCCAAATCCGGATCAGCAACAGCCTGATCAGTCACAAACCAATCAGCCAGTTAAACCCTCCAGTACTTCATCATGGTTCTCCTTTTTTAAGCTTGGAACGCTTCATATTTTAACTGGCTACGATCATCTCTTGTTTTTGATTGCGTTATTACTAAGAAAACAAACCTTTAAACAATATGCAGCAATCGTTACAGCTTTTACTATTGCACATAGTATTACACTAACTCTGGCAGTTCTAGGATGGATAACATTGCCATCTCGTTTTGTCGAGGCAACCATCGCGTTTAGTATTTGCTATGTAGCACTTGAAAATATTTTCAAAAAAGAGATTCGTCATCGTTGGGGTATTACCTTTTTGTTTGGTCTAATACACGGACTTGGATTTGCCACTATTTTAAGAGAAATGGCTATTCCAAAAACCCACCTTGCAGTAGCACTAATTAATTTCAATCTGGGAATTGAGTTTGTTCAATTATTAATAGTTCTACTCCTTCTTCCTATACTCTCATATATGTTTAAGCTTAAAAGCTCGGGGAAAATCGTTAAATATGGCTCCTTTGTGATTACTGGACTAGGAGCTATATGGTTAGTAGAACGTATTTTCTTTTAAAAAATATAAACCTGCTGAAATGAACTACCCCTCTAATTGATAGAAGCAATCTATCAATTAGAGGGGTAGTTTTTTTATGCTGAATGAAAGGGTGTTAATAAAACAGATTCTAGGTTGTCCGAATAAAATTATTCAATGCAATTTATTGTCTGATTAATCCAAGCATGCTAGTAAAAACACCTTATAAAAAAAGGAGTATCTGAAAACACTCCATAGTTTATTTAGTATCCTCAAGTAGATTCATTACCTCTTCTATAGGAATAACAAGCCCTGAGGCCTTTTCTCCATCTTTTAGCTTCGGAACGGTAGTAGCATAGACAACGCCTATGACTTCATTATTTTCAGATAGGGCTGGACTTCCGCTATTCCCTCTAAAAACAGGGGCTGATATTTGAATGACAGGTTTTTCTTTGTCATCCGTGTATACAGTGCCCTCAATATTTCCCTCATTAGCAATTTGAGTATAGGAAAGGGGATTTCCGATTATGTAAATGTGATCATTTTCCTTCCATATCGGATTTTTTTGCAAATGTAATATCGGCAAATTGCTTCCTATTATATCCACAATAGCTATGTCGTGTTCGGGGCTATCCTTGATAATAGTTCCTTGAAAAACCTTGCCATTGTTAAAATAAATCATTATTTTATTCATGTTTTTAACAACATGGGAGTTCGTAATGATGAGTCCGTCTTTTTGTATATTGAATCCGGTGCCCTTCGAAGTTTCGCCTTCGATTGTCACAACAGCTTTCTTTGCAGTTTGGATAGATTCATTTTGAGATAAACGATAGGAGGTTTTGACAAATTTAAGAGCTGGTATATTGATGACACTGGTCCAAATAGCTAATCCGTTAATCAGAAAAACTAGCGCTAGAAAAGCTGCACTTAATTGGAACAATACCCTTCTTCGCCGTTTCCTCCTAATATCCTTTTCATCTATCTCTTCCTCGATAAAAAAGTCCTCTAAGGGTGGCTCTTCATGTTCATAGTTTTCATTTGATTCCTTCACCATACGCAATTTTCCTTTCATCGCTCATCTCTTTTCTATTCTATTCTACTAACATGCACAATACCCTTTATATGTTTTGCTGTCATGATGTATGAAAATATATTCGGTGATGTAACAGTTCATTAGGAAAAGGTAATATTGAAGGAATCATAAAGAGCTTGTCTGAAAATTTTACTCCGAAAAAATCCTCTTTTGAATTTTAAGAGAATCTTCTTTTTATTTGCCACTCCTGTTCATTCTTAAATCCACTATTGCACAGTAGAATGTTTTAATAGTCCAATTTTGCACAAAAGATTGCTCAGTATTTGGTCTCCACATTCTAGTAGGGTGCGCTTATATTAGAGTTAAGCAATTGCTCAACGAATTCTGAGTACTTTTTTGCACAAACTAAAAAGTGCAAAGGAGGTAACTTATAAATGTCTCTAGATCAGCGAAGTACTGCAATTTTGTCCTATTTATCACAAGCAAAAGGCTATGTCACTACGAAAGAAATTTCCGAGAAGTTTAACATTTCAAGAAGAACGATTTATTATGACATTGAAAAAATTAACGGATGGCTTAATGAAAATTGTTTACCTAATGTCAAACATGTTCGGTCTGCCGGATTCTTTTTAGAAGAAGAGGCAGCTGGGCAAATTCCGGAAAAGCTAGGCATGATTCAAACATGGCATTATGAATATTCGGTACAAGAAAGAAAAGCTTGGCTCGTTATTTATATCATGGCAAGGGACACTTCGTTATATTTAGAAGATTTAATGGAAAAGGTTCGGGTAAGCCGAAATACAACCATTGAAGATTTAAAAAGTTTAAAAGAAGAATTGCTTCGCTTTCATTTACAGTTAGAGTTTGATAGAAAATTGGGCTATGTGATTAATGGTGGAGAAGAAGATAAGCGAAAAGCAATTGTATTTTATCTTCAGCTCTTACTTCCTGACCAGAGCTGGCAAACCATACTAGCTCAAATACCGATCATTTTAAATGCAAAAAGTGAGACAAATGATCTTTTTGATTCTGAAAAATTGAAAGCGGTTCAATTCATCGTTTCTGAGTGTGAAAAGGATTTGAATATCCAATTCACTGATGACTTCCTCCATAGTCTTTCTCTTCGACTATTGTTATTTGGAAGAAGACTTGCACAGGGAAAAAACGTGCAAATTGATGAAGAAGAAAAGAAGGTACTGAGTGAAACAAAAGAATATACGGCAGCTAAGAAAATCAGTGCCAAGCTTTCACAGCTTTTTCAACTGGATTTTCCGGACGATGAGATTTACTACATTACGAAACACTTATTAAGTTCAAGAGTCCACTTCTCAGAAGAACAGCTTGAACACAATAGCAGTCAAGACAAACATGTACTTGCTAAAGTCGTTTCAAAGATGGTCACAGATTTTCAAAAATATGCTTGTGTTTTTTTGAAAAATCGTGAAGAGGTAGAGAAAAGTCTTCTTCTACATGTTAAACCTGCCTATTACCGAGTGAAATACGGTCTTGAGGTTGAGAGCAATGTAGCTACTACAATTAAAGAAAAGTATGATGACATTTTTCAATTAACGAAAAAAGTCATTTACCATCTCGAAAAGCTAGTTGGGAAAAAGATTAATGACAATGAAATAGCCTTGATTGCGATGCACTTTGGCGGCTGGATGGAACGAGTGGGTGTAAAGCCTGCTGACAGAAAGAAAGCCCTTCTAGTCTGTACAACTGGAGTAGGGACCTCTAGGCTCTTACAGCATCAATTGGAAGGACTATTTTCAACTGTTGACATTATTGGAAGCGTTTCCTTAAGGGAATATGAAAAAAATCAATTTGAGGTCGATTTTATTATCTCGACGATTTCTCTTGATGAAAAAGATAAACCGGTGTTTGTTGTTAGTCCAATTTTAACAGAAGCTGAAAAAGAAGGATTACTAAAAAAGGTAAATACTCTTATGGACACAACATCCTATCAACGCACATCGACCGATGCGATTATGGAAATCATTCAAAAATATGCAGAGGTCATTGATGAAGATAGTCTGCGGGGAGAGTTGAAAAAGTACCTTTACCAGCCGGCTGTATCCTTTAAAGAGGTTTCAAAGCCCTCTTTAAAACACCTAT
>DASQIV010000766.1:0-3286 GCA_035631415.1 Pseudoneobacillus sp.
GAGGGAGAATATACAATTCCATTAGGTAAAGCAGAAGTAAAAAGAGAAGGAACAGATTTAACAATTGTAACTTATGGAGCTATGGTTCATGAATCTTTAAAAGCAGCTGAAGAGCTTGCAAAAGAAGGTCATTCAGTTGAAGTAATTGATTTACGTACAATAAGCCCATTAGATATTGAAACAATCGTTTCTTCAGTAGAAAAAACAGGCCGTGCTATAGTGGTTCAAGAAGCTCAAAAACAAGCAGGTATCGCGTCACAGGTAGTAGCGGAAATTAGTGATCGTGCTATTTTAAGCCTAGAGGCTCCTGTTTTACGTGTAGCTGCTCCTGACACGGTGTTTGCATTCCCACAAGCAGAAACAGTATGGTTACCTAACTTTAAAGATGTTATGGAAACAGCTAAAAAGGTTTTAGAATTCTAATATAAGAAAGGGCAGTACTTGCCCTTTTCATTTTGATGTTTTGAAACGAGTGAAATATAGGAGGGTGAAAATCCGTGTCATTTCAATTTAAATTACCTGATATTGGTGAAGGAATCCATGAAGGGGAAATCGTCAAGTGGTTTGTAAAAAAGGGCGATAAAGTTCAAGAAGACGATGTACTATGTGAAGTTCAAAATGATAAAGCTGTAGTAGAAATTCCTTCTCCAGTTGCGGGTACAGTAGAGGAAATTTTAGTTGAAGAAGGAACTGTTGCTACAGTTGGACAAACCCTAATCACTTTTGATGCACCTGGATATGAAAATTTAAAATTCAAAGGTGATCATGAAGATGAGGCACCAAAGCAAGAAGAAAAGGTAGAAGCACCTGCTGCGCCTGCTCAAACAGCAGTAGCTGCAAGTAATGAAAGCACAACAGCTAATGCGATTGCAGCAACTCAAGCAGAAGTAGACCCTAATCGTCGTATTATTTCTATGCCTTCTGTTCGTAAATATGCACGTGAAAAAGGTGTTGAAATTTTACGAGTACAAGGTACAGGAAAAAATGGTCGAATTTTAAAAGAAGATATTGATGCATTCTTAAGTGGTGGAGCAACTCAAGTAGTAACTGCTGAACAACCAGTTGTTCAAGAATCTGCTGCTGCGGCAACTACTGAAAAACCAAAAACAGCTGTAGCTATTCCACAAGGTCAATATCCAGAAACTCGTGAAAAGATGAGCGGAATTCGTAAAGCTATTGCTAAAGCAATGGTTAACTCCAAGCATACAGCTCCTCATGTTACGTTAATGGATGAAATTGATGTAACGAAACTCGTTGCTCACCGCAAGAAGTTTAAAGAAGTGGCAGCTGCAAAAGGAATTAAGCTAACATTCCTTCCATATGTGGTAAAAGCATTAACTAGTGCACTTCGTGAATATCCAGCGCTTAATACATCTCTTGATGATGCTGCGGGAGAAATTATTCACAAGCATTACTATAATATCGGAATTGCGGCAGATACAGAGAAAGGTTTGTTAGTTCCAGTTGTTAAGGATGCTGACCGAAAATCTGTATTTAATATCTCTAATGAAATCAATGAGCTTGCAGTTAAAGCGCGTGACGGTAAACTAGCTCCAGATGAAATGAAAGGTGCTTCTTGCACAATTTCAAATATCGGTTCAGCGGGTGGCCAATGGTTCACTCCTGTTATTAACCATCCAGAGGTAGCCATTTTAGGTATTGGTCGTATTGCTGAAAAGCCAATCGTTAAAGATGGTGAAATTGTTGCAGCTCCTGTTTTAGCATTATCATTAAGCTTTGATCATAGAATGATTGATGGTGCAACTGCTCAGAACGCAATGAATCATATTAAACGTTTATTAAACGATCCAGAACTATTGTTAATGGAGGCGTAATCGATGGTAGTTGGAGATTTTCCTATAGAAACTGATACTCTCGTCATAGGTGCAGGTCCTGGTGGGTATGTCGCGGCTATTCGCGCGGCACAATTGGGACAAAAAGTAACAATTGTTGAAAAAGGAACTCTTGGTGGAGTTTGTTTAAATGTAGGCTGTATACCTTCAAAAGCACTGATTGCTGCTGGGCACCGCTATGAGACAGCAAAGCATTCGGACTCAATTGGAATAACAGCAGAGAATGTAAAAGTTGATTTTAGCAAAGTTCAAGCTTGGAAAGCTGGCGTAGTGAAAAAGCTAACAGGTGGGGTTGAAGGGCTTTTAAAGGGAAATAAGGTAGATATTGTCCGTGGTGAGGCGTACTTTGTTGATGCAAATACCCTTCGTGTAATGGATGAAAACTCTGCTCAAACGTATACTTTTAAAAATGCTATCATTGCAACAGGTTCACGACCAATCGAACTACCTGCATTCAAGTACACAAAACGTGTTTTAGATTCAACTGGTGCATTAGCACTTGAAGAAATTCCAAATAAAATCGTCGTAATTGGCGGAGGATATATTGGGACTGAGCTTGGTGGTGCTTATGCAAACTTTGGTACTCAAGTTACGATCCTTGAAGGTACAGATGAAATTTTAAATGGTTTTGAAAAACAAATGTCTGCGCTAGTTAAACGTAATTTGAAGAAAAAGGGTGCAGAAATTATTACAAAAGCATTAGCCAAAGGCGTACAAGAAAATGAAAACAGCGTAACTGTAACATATGAAGTAAAAGGTGAAGAAAAAACGGTTGAAGCTGATTATGTATTTGTAATGGTTGGTCGTAAGCCAAACACTGATGAGCTTGGACTGGAACAAGTTGGTATTGAGAAGACTGATCGTGGTATTATCAAAATTGATAAACAGTGCCGCACTAATATAAGCAATATCTATGCTATTGGTGATATTGTAGAAGGACCACCTTTAGCTCATAAAGCATCATACGAAGGTAAAATTGCTGCAGAAGCGATTGCTGGACATCCTGCAAAAATTGATTACCTTGGAATTCCTGCTGTCGTTTTCTCAGATCCTGAATTAGCTTCTGTTGGATATACAGAAACTCAAGCTAAAGAAGAGGGTATTGAAGTAATAGCAGCTAAATTCCCATTTGCAGCAAATGGTCGTGCACTCGCACTTGATGCAACAGATGGATTTGTAAAATTAATAACACGTAAAGAGGATGGATTAGTAATAGGAGCTCAAATTGCCGGACCAAGCGCATCAGACATGATTGCAGAGCTTGGACTTGCTATTGAAACTGGAATGACAGCTGAAGACTTAGCGATGACCATTCATGCTCATCCAACTCTAGGGGAAATCACAATGGAAGCAGCGGAAGTTGCTATGGGTAGCCCTATTCATATTATTAAATAATTAATAATAAAAAGGTCCTTTTCATGATGAAAAGGACC
>DASQIV010000767.1:0-2014 GCA_035631415.1 Pseudoneobacillus sp.
ATTAAATCGGATTATACTGTACTATAACAAGTCGTTATTAAATTAAACTGTTTTATAAAAAGGAGGAGTAATAATGTTACAAAGTCCAGTGGAATTTTTTAGGAATTTACCGAAAAAGGTTTGCGCGGAATGCGGTCAAAATATTCAAGAACAAGCAGAATCTTACTTATTAGAATGTGACCGTTGCTTATCAAAAAAACAGGAGTAAGAACATAACAGTCGTTATTCCCCCCTTGAAACAGTAAAAAGCTCACTGGAACTAGCCAGTGAGCTTCTTACTACTTATTACATTTTTAACATACCATTCAAAAACTTTTGGAACCGCTTTAGATTTTACATTAATATGAACCTTACTTAAGAATTTAGAGTAACAAAAATGAATAATCCTTTAGCAATACGTAAATTCTTAAAACAAGGAGTGATCACATTGACTGAAAAACAAAATTATCTAACAAATACCCCTTCAAGAGAGCAAGTTACGATTCAAAATGATGATACCTATCCAAATGCAAAGAATATTCCAGGTGATTCAGTTGATGGACATAAGGAATTAGAAGAAGCTAATGCTTTAATTACGGGAGAAGAGATTAAACAACAAAATGAAAATTTGTAGCAGATTCTGACCCATTAAACATGGGTCAGATTTTTGGCAGCTCTCTTAATTCGTGGACTGTTTCATTTCCACAAATGGGACATAATAAATCGTCTGTAGCGTATTCCTTTCGCATCCAGCCTTTGCAGTGTTCATCTACACATGAATAAACATCAGTACTTAAATAGACCATCTCTTCTTTTTCTTCTAGTGATTTTTTACCAAAAAATATGATAACCGCCTCCTTTTTCCTTAGTATTAACTAAAAAAGCTATTTTTAACAAAATTTTTCATTAAGGAAGTGATTGAATGACAAATCGTAAAAAAACAGTTGTAGGAACAGATATCGAAGAAGTAAAAAAACGAAATGCAGCGTCTGGACTATCCTATACTGAGGTCAAAAAGTTATTAGCAGAAAAATATTTTAAAAAATAAGGCAGGGATTTTCTACCTGCCTTCTGCTAATTTCGAATTAATAAACGATTGTTCTTCTTTTTCTTTACGAACCAACCAAATTGTTAATAAAACTCCTATTAAACCCATGGCAAAGAAAAATAAATATACAAAGTAAATATTGAACTCCTCATAAATTATACCACTAAAAAAGGTACTAAACCAATTTCCTAAACCGTTTCCGATTGCGGAATATATAGTCACTGCCGTTGCTGTGATTTCAACGGGAGTGATTTCGCGAATGTATTGTAAAGCAGCAGGGATAAATAAACCTATTGAAAATCCCTGAATAACGGAAGTAATGTAAATGAAATTTAAACTTGGCTCGGAAAAATATAAAATCCAACGTAAACAACTTACTACACCAGCTAGTATAGCTACATGTAAGATCCCTATTTTATTAATCCAATTCCCCGCTACCCTCATAAACGGTATTTCTGAAAGTACTGCTACTAAAAAAGCTATTCCTATTCCTGTATAGGTTCCACCACGATCTTGGATAAATAAACTAAAATAAAAATTATTAGCTAAGTTTGGTCCAAAAATCATAAATGTGACGACAAGGAAAACAGTGAATTTTCTAATTGCAAATAATTCCTTGATTCCAGTGAAAATTTTCATTCTCACTTCGATTTTTTCATTAGGTATTCTAGACGTTAACATGGAAGCGAAAGTTAACGATAGGCAAAAGGACACAAAGATAATTAAGGCAAAATGCTCTGATAATTTACCCATGATAAAGACAGCCAATCCAAAACCCAATGAGCCATATAAACGAATATTTCCATAATTCTCTTTGATTCTCGTAGAAAATTTTAATGAGATACTGTCTGATATTGGAATGATTGCACTTTGGAAAACAGAAATAAGTAACGCAATCAAAAATAGTCCATAAAAATCCTCAAAAATAGTAAATCCTAGTGATAATACCCCAGCTAAAATGGTTGTTAGCATTAATAGATTTGTCGG
>DASQIV010000768.1:0-2174 GCA_035631415.1 Pseudoneobacillus sp.
TTCATTATTCTCAGTCCTTAATAAAGAATTTTGTGCAAACGGTTTCTTTACTATCAATAATTCGTTAGAAAATAAGAATATCCTTCTCGGTTTACGTTATTCGGAATTTTGTTTATTTTCAGAATTATAAAGCATATACTATTTATTAAAACTACTTTTTGGCAAAAATACTATTTTAAAAAAAGAGGTGAACATTGTGACAATTTTACATGTATTGAATTATTCCATCCCAATCGCTTTCATAGCCTTTTTTGGTTTTTTAATTGATAGAATGAGTAAACCTGTTAATCAAAAAGAAAAAGACTAAACAAAGTTTAGTCTTGATATCTCGGAAGTATGAGAATTTCAACCCGTCTATTTCGAGATTTTCCCTCTTTGGTGTTATTTGATGCTACTGGTTGGAATTCTCCAAATCCTTTTGCACTAAACCAACGCGGATCTAATTGGTCATTTCTTAGCATAATCTTCATAAAATTGACAGCCCTCATCACACTTAATTCCCAGTTAGATTCATAACTAGCATTACGAATGGGAACATTATCTGTATGACCGCTGATGATAATATTTCTCGGAGGATTCATAACTAGCAGACCTGAAATCTCCGTTGCAACCTTTAAATCCATATTTCTAATTTCTGCTTTCCCTGAATCAAATAACACATTATCTCTTATGGTAACTAAAAGTCCTTCATCCGTTAATTTCGTTCCTAATTTATCCTGAAGTTTCTTATTGTTTATATAGTTATTCACTTTTTTCTGTAATTCATGCAGCTCCTGCTGATCCTTATCTATGTCATCCTGTTTATGCTCTTCTTTTGGTGTAACCTTCGTATCATTTTGACTTTGAGGCATCGGTGCTTCAAAATCTAATACTCCTGTACCACCCGCAAAGATTTGATTAAATGCCTTTGAGAATGCATTAAACTTTTGGGCATCAATCGAGCTCATCGAGAACAATACAATAAATAAAGCAAGTAATAGTGTTAATAAATCAGCATAAGGAATTAGCCATGTTTCATCAATATGATCTTCATGATGATGCTTTTTCTTACGCTTACTCATCTTGCTTCACAACACTTTCATTGAGGAACGCTTTCCGTTCTCCTGCCGGAAGATAGGATGCTAATTTTTGTTCTATTACTCTTGGAGCTTCTCCTTCTAAAATAGAAAGTATCCCTTCAATCATCATCTGCTTTTGCTTCACTTCTTGCTTCGATTTTCTTTTTAATTTATTTGCAAAAGGATGCCATAAAACATAACCAGTAAATATACCCATTAGTGTGGCAACAAAGGCAGCTGAGATGGCATGTCCTAAAGCCTCGATATCATTCATATAACCTAAAGCAGCAATTAATCCTACAACCGCCCCTAATACCCCAAGAGTTGGTGCATAAGTACCTGCCTGTGTGAAAATAGCAGCTCCTCCTAGATGACGCTCTTCCATTGCTTCAATTTCCTCCGAAAGGACATCACGGATGTAATCTGCACTTTGACCATCAACAGCTAAGGTTAATCCATTCTTTAAAAATGGATCATCCACCTCGTTTGTTCTAGCTTCAAGAGCTAGTAAACCTTCTTTACGAGCAAGCTGTGCCCAGTCAGAAAACATTCTAATTAACTCAACAGGAGACATTAACGTTTGTTCTTTAAATAGAATTCCAAAAAGTTTTGGTACTTTCTTTAACTCATTCATTGGAAAGGCAATGGTAACTGCTGCTACAGTACCAAGTAAAATAATGAGAATGGCTGCTGGGTTTACGAGTTGAGATGGGCTAACCCCTTTCAAAACCATCCCTACACCAACAGCTATCAATCCTAATATCACACCAATAATCGACGTTTTATCCATAAAACCGTTCACCTATCTTATCTCAAACTTTAAATTCATTTACTATCAAAAATAATTTCTTATCTATTATTTCGACAATATTTTAGTTTTCTTTAGAAATTTACGCGTATTTCTGACAAAGAAAAAAAGACTATGCACAATAGTCTTTTCAGACTGTAGACAAACTCGAATAATTTCGAGTTTGCCTACAGTCTTTTTTCTATTAAAATAATTTTATACTACATAATCGTTGATTTCCACTACGGGCGAACGCTTTCCGCGGGGTGTGAGCTTTTAGCCTCCTCAGTCGCTTTGCTCCCTGCGGGGTCTCAAGCTTCACACTACTC
>DASQIV010000769.1:0-4994 GCA_035631415.1 Pseudoneobacillus sp.
AAGTGATAACTGGATCCTTCAGCTCCCCTTTTACCACAGCATCTATATATTGTTCAGGTGACTTTTCATTCGCATGTTTGTGATAACCTGGCATCCTACCCCCACCAAGCAGTCTTTCCAACCCCAAATGAACAACAACATCATACATAGAAAACATCAACCACTTGCCCAAACCTAACTTTCGAAAAACTGGACGGACACCTATATCGACAACGTATAAGGTATTCCCTTTAGGGTTGTGGTTCCGGATATAGCCATTATCCGTTATTTCTTCCCAGGAATGTTCTGGATGTTGAGGATCAAATTCGACAAGAAGTCCAGTCATAGACCCAGCTATTTCACCATCCACTTCGATACATAAAGCTCCCTGTGGAAAAAGAGTCACATGATTATTTAGTTGCTCTTCATTCCACCATAATTCAGATGGAAATGGAGGAGGAAAGCTTTCCTGTTGAATACGAATTAAGTCAGGAAAGTCCTTCTTTTCATAATTTCGGATGACAACTGGAACAGGTTTGTCTTGGTCGAAAACGAAAAATTCTTTTCGATACATGAGAATTCCCCCATTTCATTGTATAAATCAGCTTATTTAGTTTCCCAATCTGGGTAAAGATCTGTGCATCGGTCACGCCATGTGGTCACCGATCCTATTTCACGAACTTGATATAATAGCTCTAAATTCAAGTCAGCTTCTTTCTATTTGTCATAATCATTTAATCCTATTATTAGCGAAATGAAAAATTTGAACAAGTACGCACTATTTCATTACATAGTGAAAAAAACTATACAGTAAAATTTATATAGTTTCCCCTACCTTATTTTATTAGGATAAGATAATCTTCTTTTATTCATACTAAAGGAAGAATTACCATTACACTTTTTCTAAAGTGAACAAATGGCAGCTTATATTAGTGAGGGATGTTTATGTTTTGGAAAAAGGGTAAAAGCATTGCTAATGATAGTAATGATACACAAAAACCTGTGCAAAGGAAGATATCACTAGACTCTCTAAAACAGGTATTAGACAATATGGACGATGTAGAGATAATCGAACGCACTACACTTAACGATCAAAAAGTTATCATAATCTATTTAAGAACCTTAATTGACCAGGATCGTTTGAATGAATCGATAATAGAACCTGTTATCCAATGTCCACATGCCATGATTTACGAAAGCATAGCCACACCTAAAGTAATGAAGATCCAATCACTTGAAGAGGCACAGAAATTACTCCTCACCGGTGCTGTACTTCTGAATGATTGTATCCAAGAACAATGGTTGGTCATTCCTCTTCCTAACGAATTAAGTAGGGGGATTGAAACCTCTGAAACAGAAACAATTTTATACGGCGCAAAAGATAGTTTCACTGAACAATTAGAACCAAATATCACCCTCATACGCAGAAGACTCCCTATTACTGAATTAAAAACAGAGAAATATAAAGTAGGTTCATTAAGTGAAACAACGGTTGTCTTAATGTACATAGACGGGTTGACCAATCCTGAATATATATCAATTGCAAGAAAGAAAATCTCTGAAATTAACTTTGATTTATTTTTCGATTCATCCCAGGTAGCGGCATTTATGGAGGAGCATCATCACAGTATTTTTCCACAATTCCAACAAACTGATCGCCCAGATGTATGTGCTTATTCCTTAGGGCTCGGTAAATTAACTATCTTGGTAGAGAACACACCGTTTGTATTAATTGCACCAATCACCTTTTTTCACCTTTTTCAATCACCTGAGGATTATATTAATCGTTGGCCGGTTGCAAGTTTTTTAAGACTTATTCGATATTTAAGCTTTCTTCTGTCCGTCACACTGATACCATTTTATGTTGCACTAACAACCCACCATTACCAAATGATTCCCTTACAAATACTATTTGTTATAGTGGAATCTAGAAGTAAACTACCTTTTACACCATTTTGGGAAGCAATAGTGATGTTAACTATTCTTGAAATAATAAAAGAAGCGAGTTTACGGATGCCGACCAAATCAAGTCAAACCTTAGGGGTGATTGGTGGTATAGTTATCGGTCAAGCAGCGGTTCAAGCGGGTTTTGCGAGCAAAGTATTAATTGTATTAGTTTGTATTTCAACCATCTCCTCATTTTTAGTACCAAACTATTTGATGACGAAGGCAAATACACTCATTCAATTTGGTTTTCTTCTACTTTCATCCTTTTTTGGAGTTTTTGGCATTGCCATGGGAGCAATTGCCATTTTGGCACATCTAAATGGTCTTACTTCCTTAAAACAACCCTATTTTTCACCAATCGCTCCATTTTACTGGAAGGACTGGATCGATCTCTTTATTAGAGGGCCTTTAATAAACATGAAATCCCGTCCGGATCATTTACACCCTTTACAGAAATGGAGATACAAACGAAGGATGTGATTCAAAGTTGACCACATTTTCCTTATTTGATAAATCATCTAAATTGGACGGAATCTATGTCTTTTTCATCGTCAACCGTTTCCAAATGCTTTTCCTATTTTTTTTAATGCCTACCTACTTATTACACCCGTTTATGATTTGGGGCATTGTTGCAATGGCAATCTTTTCCCAACTCAATATTAGGCTGTTATGCAAATGGCTAGAATCAAATTATGCTAAAAAGGGATATCAAGGTTTTGTAGAGCTTTTTGGTGTTCGAATGGTAAGGCTTTTGACTTTTATAGGCCTTATATTGATACTAATCAAAATAACGGTGATCACACTCGGATACTTAGAAGTCATTCATGATTTTATTTTCCCATCAATGAATTCAAATTGGATTATTTTTTTCATTCTTCTTACGAGCTCCTATGTTGCTTCACTAGGAATGAAAAATACCATACGGTTTGTGGTAATTGTTTTTTTATGTGTTTTTTGGATAATTTTTTTATATTTTCCCTTTTTTATTCCACCAATCGCTGCATTACATGATTTGTATCCCTTGATACCAACAAATTGGACAACTGATTCATGGAAAGGATTGTTACTCATTTGGTCTTCATATTCAGGACCAGAGTATTTAATCTGTTTAATTCCTTGGATCAAACCACAACAAAAAATGCGTAAATATTTAACCTATGCGAATGCTCTTTCTACTTCAGAGTATTTGCTATTGTTTATTGCGAGTTTATTCTTTTTCGGTTCAAATTATTTAAGTAAAAGTAAATACCCTATTATTCATATGATTCGATACTTACAATCTCCCATGTTTGAACGACTGGATATTATCCTGATTTCACTACATATGTTTGTATTGGTGTTTGCTTTATCAATTTTCTTGTTATGTATATATGGGGCTACAAGAATCATCCTAAAAAAAACAAGTACCCAACCTTCACGTATGGGTTTTGCTGTCACTTGTATTATGTTATTTCTCTGCTTTGTAATTGTGAATAATTGGATTTGGTCCATTAAAACGGAACAGAATATTCTCCTTAATATTCAAATTTGGTTAGGTGGAATAACTTACTTTATCGTCCCAACATTCTTGCTCCTATTGACAAAGCTAAAAGGGCGTGTAAAAGCATGAGACGAAAGAAAATGCTTTTAGTTTGGGGAATCTTTGTTTCATTAGTCATGATTCCAGGATGTGCCCCATTTGTTGAGAACAATACAATTGAAGATATTGCCCCTGTCACTTTTTGGTCCATTAGTAAAGGCGAAAAAGGAAAAATAAAAATGAGTACATTAGTCCCTCCATTAGTAAATGAGCCAAAAAGCTTATTAACACTAGATGTTGATCTCCTTAAACAGGGAGGAAAAGACTTTAATTTAAGATATTATCGTGAATTGAAGGTTGGACAACTCCGTATGTTTTTAATTCATGAGGAATTAGCGAAACAAGGGATTATTCAGTTAATTAACACGCTATTGACAGACTATGATATTTCGCAACGAATGTATTTAGTAATCGTTAAAGGGAATTTTGACGAATATATTAACAGACAAGCAAAGAAGCAAGAAAACCTTGATTATTACCTGTATCGGATGCTAAAACACTATGAGAGGAAAAAACAAGGTGAAATGACCATTGTCAATTTGCATGAATATAAAAATAAGCTATTTTCACCATTTTCAGATCCCGTTCTTCCTGTTTTCAAAGTAGCGAAAGATAACTTTACTTATGAGGGGACTGCTTTTTTTAGCAATGATAAATTAATAAAAACAGTCAAAAATACCGAAGATCAAATATTTCAACTTCTTGACAATGATCACTATTTGAAGTTTTTTCCAATACCCAAATTAGATGTGGTTATTGGACATCTACGCTCAAGAGTAAATGTGGATTTAGATAAAAACCTTTCCCTAGTTACAATAAACGTGAAACTAAATGGAAGAATTGAGGAATATCAAGGTAATAAAAATATCCTCAACGGAAATGAACTGATGCAGCTTCATAAGGAAATTGAAACTGAATTAGAAAGGAAAACGACGGACCTCATAAAAAAAATGCAAGAGCTGAAGGTGGATCCTCTTCAAATCGGGACACACACCCTTAGCCCCTTTTCCAAACCCATCAGCGAAAAGGTATGGTTAGCCACTTGGGGAAAAATGAAAATAAAGGTTAATTATCAGCTTTATTTTGAGGCATTACAAAATACTAAAAATAATTATTAAATTATCATGAAAAGAGGTTGACTCCCTTGGCCGGAGTCAACCTTAGATTACCAGTTAAAATTTACCTAATCGACTCTTGTCTTACTAAAGGATTCAACCCAGCAGTTTCCATATAACCTTTTCCCCAGTTATACATAGCATCGAGAATCGGCATCAAGCTTCTTCCTTGTTCAGTAAGGGAGTATTCTACTTTTGGAGGAACCACGGGATAGACTTCGCGTTTTACAATCAAGTCTTCTTCCAGTTCTCGCAATTGATTAACTAGCATTCTCTGCGTGATCCCTGGCATAAGAGCTTTCAGTTCACCAAATCGCTTCGTTCCCTCTTTTCCTAGATGCCATAGTATAAGCATCTTCCATTTACCACCGATA
>DASQIV010000770.1:0-3241 GCA_035631415.1 Pseudoneobacillus sp.
TTATTGGTGTGGAGGATAGTGCCAGGAGAGAAGAATATTTAAGCACATTAAAGCCTTATGTCATCCCTTTTAAAAACGTAACAGAGCAGACTTTAAAAAAACTTTTTCCGAAAGCGAAGAAATTGAAACTACCTGCTTTCAACGAGATCGATTTAAAAGAAATAACCTACCTCGGCTGGAATGACAAAGGGACGAATAAAAAGTACATTATTGTCAATCAACCAAAAGGGTTCATCGGGCTAGAAGGGTCCTTTACCCTATCAAGCAAAAAAGGGATATGTACTTTGTGTAGTAAACACAGTCAAGTAGGCCTTTTTATGTCTGAAACAAAAGGTACTGTCCAAGGCACCTATACTCGAAGAGGAAACTATATTTGCCAAGATAGTAAGAAATGTAATGAAAACATGATATCTTTGGATAAACTTGAGGGATTTATTGAGCTTCTAAAAGGATAAATTACAATAGGGACTCAAAAATAGAGGATAATCTTCGAATAAAAAAGGGTCTGGAACACCGACGGACATACGTCCTTTTGTGGTGCCTGACACCAAATCTTTTCTTTATACAATCATACGGTTCTAAGTTGATTGGACCATGAATGTATTGGAAATGGTAAGTTGAGAAAATTTACGGACTGTGGTTCCGCTATTTCACAAAAAGTCCTTTATTTCATCGTCTTATCGGACTTAGGTTCCGCTATTAGGGTTTAAGAGGTTAAATTTGGTATGATTTTCGACGATTAACGGAACTGGTGTCCTTTAGTCTTTGTAATTAGGGGGATTTTAAGTAATTAGCGGAATAGGTGTCCGATAAATTTTGATTGAACTGTGGTTCCGTTATTGGCTACTCATCATTATTATGTAGTGGTACTTTAACTAAATAAGTAAATCAACGCTCAGATCCATAATCCTCTGAGCGTTTTTGTTTTTAAATTGGTGTGCTGTTTACACTGATAATCGAAGTGTTAATTTGATATATTAGGAAGGTTTCTACACATTATTGGAACTACTTACTGTTAGAAAACTGTCCTATTATGGTGCTGACACTTTTTCATGATCAACAACAGCAGGAAAAGATGCACGAGAACCGTCCCCACGCTTCCCTTATTTTCCTACATTCTTATAAACGTCTTCTCTCGAATGGAAGCCATCTCTGATAATTGTCGCATCGATATTGGATTTATCTACGGCAGTTGGCAAGAGTAATACGGAAGGTACTTCTATTTTCCCATTATTAACACGCTTGCCTGTAAACACATCTTCCCCTTTGGCCAGTTTAACCGCAATAGTAGCCGCTTCTTCAGCTAGTACTTGAATTGGCTTGTAAACAGTCATTGTCTGTGTTCCTTCGACAATTCGCTGAGCGGCTGCAAGTTCAGCATCTTGGCCGGCGACTGGGATTTTACCTTGTAATCCTTGGGCTGATAGTGCTTTTATGACAGCTCCAGCTGTTGCATCGTTAGCTGCGATTACGGCATCAATTTGATTATGATTGGCTTTTAGCGCTTCTTGCATATTGGTAAAGGCATTAGTAGGTGTCCAGTTGTCGGTCCATTGATCATATACAACCGTTATGTCACCTTTATCAATATAAGGCTGGAGTACATTGAAAACACCTTTTTTGAATAAATGTGCATTATTATCAGTGTCTGCACCACCGATGTATACATATTTTCCTTTTGGAACTAATTTTGTAATCGCCTTTGCTTGAAGTTCTCCTACCTTTTTATTATCGAAGGAAATATACAAATCAATATCAGCGTTTTTTACGAGGCGATCGTATGAAATGACCTTTATATCGGCTAAATGAGCTTTGTTGACAATGGCAGCAGTTGCTTCTGCATTATGAGGAACCACAACAAGAATGTCAACACCTTGTCTAATTAAAGTCTCAGCTTGTGAAATTTGCAATGCGTCGTCTCCGTTAGCTGCCATAATTTCTACTTCTGCACCAAGTTTTTCGACTTCTTCTTTAAACAAATCTCTGTCCTTTAGCCAGCGTTCCTCTTCTAATGTATCCATCGCGAAGCCTATTTTAATCTTTTCATTTGAATTACCTTTACCACCGATAGATTCTTGTTTTTGAGAATTCCCAATAGGGACCACAGACCCACGAACCTCATTATCCCGCTGACAAGCAGTGGCCATACATAGAAGAGCCATTATGATGGTGAGCAATATCAGCCTTACTTGTACATACCCCCGGTTCATCCGTTTCCCCCTTTACTGGAAAAAATTCATTATGAACGCTAATTTGTTTTGCTAACGAGATTTCTCCGATACTCTTTAGGCGAAACGTTACACATTTTTTTGAAAACCTTGCTGAAGTAGTTTGGGTCATGATAGCCAACATTGTAGGTAATTTCTTTTATGCTTATCTCTGGGTCAACAAGCAATTTCTTAGCCTTTTCAATCCGGCATTCTGTCAATAAATCTATATAATTGATTCCTAGTTTTTCTTTGAACATTTTACTAATATATATTGGACTTAAATCCACCTTTTTGGCTAACGTATCTAGAGAAATATCTTCACTTGAGTGTTCAATTATATATTGTTTAATTTGATGGATCGTATCTGCTTCTAGTCGCTCATAGTGTTCTTCGTACGATTGTCTCATTCTATCAAGTAACTGATTGGTTTCCGAACGTAGCTGTCGATAATCAAGAGTTTGATAGGAATAAAGAGGCGTAACAGTCTCTACACCCATTTCGATCATGACGCGAGATATAATCCAAAGGACTTCTAGCATACGTTGCTGTGTTTGCAGAAGATCCAAACCCTCGTTTTCATAAAATTGTATGATATTCATCAGGTTTGTACGAACTTTTTGCCATTCCCCTAGCCTGACTTGGTCGGAAAACTCTTTTTTATGGTGTTTAATCACTTGTTCATTTTTTACATTAATAGGTACATCTGAATAGAAGCGATATTTAACAGGCAGTGTTGTATCCATAATAGCAATCAGCGATTCCTGATACGATTGTCTGATATGATCCAATGAACCACAGACGTTCCCTATTCCGACAAACCAATCCGCTCTTAGATCAGGGCTTGATAATGATAAGATCTCTCGAGAAAGAGAAGTTGCTTGAGATCGATAAGATTGCCCAGACTGCCTAAAAACAATAATAGGAAGTTGATTCCCATACAGTGCACCAACCCATCCGCTCCTCGTCTGCCTGACTTTCTCCTTTATAGAAGAATATAAATTCTCTGAACCTACCGGTAGTAAAACGTTCAT
>DASQIV010000771.1:0-4997 GCA_035631415.1 Pseudoneobacillus sp.
GAAGTAAGCGACAAAGATGGCCCCAATAAAGTTACTGATCAATACTAAGAGCCAATTTCTCGCCAGTTGCCCTAGTGTAGCGCGCTTTGCAAGAACAGCCATCGGAAGAGCCATCATATTTCCTGTTAACAATTCTCCACCTGCGATAATGATTAACATGAGTCCTACCGGAAAAACGGCCCCACCTAATAGTGAACTGAAGGAACCCCATTCACTCGGTAAATTGGCAATGACTCGAATATCTAATAAAAATCCAAATGCAATAAAGGCTCCACCTAAGAATCCTAATAATAATGCATGTACAGCAGGCATTGATGCCTTTTTCGCACCTGCATCAACTGCTAATTCCGCAATACGCTGCGAACTATGAAACGCCATATTTTTTCCTCCAGTTAGTTGAATTTCATGCGTTTTGTTAAGACAATGGGTGAATAACTGATCACTTTTCCCACTGCTTTTAAAGTTAGTAGCATGAATGGATAAGCTAAACGAATCCAAACGCAAAAAAGCCCACCGTAAATCGGTTTCCATGCTATGTGCATGTACCGTTTTACAGTGGGCTGATATCTGAGCATTTTCTCATACTAGAAATCCATCCCGCTATAGACAAAATGGAAGAACAGGATGTCTAAGTCAATTTTTATTAACTGCCATCTATGAACTTGCCATACTCTATAAACCTTTCTCATATTATCATGAAAAAATAAATTTGTGAACGTTTTATGAACCTTTTTTGTTTTGGATTTGGTCAAGCCCCATTTTCCGAGGAGTTAGTTACGGTTTATAAAACTGTTAGATAACGTCTGCTAATGAAATGCGAGATAAAAAGAAATGGTTTCTGGTACCCACAAAAAAGAGCTCTAAAATAAATTTTACTTTCTGGAATAGCTCCTTCTTTATTTATAGGCTATGTTAATTTTAGCTGTTGATTGGGAAGATCGATGAAAAAGCCCAACTTCCGTCTATTGTCTATTTCAAAAGATAAAGACTTCTTGGCGGGGAGGTGAGCAACTTAAGCGGACACACGTTCCGCTATTTTACTAAAATGTTTGTTTTTAGATGTCTTTCGGACTATGGTTCCGTTATTTCACAAAAATAGGGCTTTTTCCTATGAATTATGATGAATAGCGGAACCTGTGTCCGATAAGTTAGGAAAAAACGTCTTTTTCACTGAAATAGCGGATTCTGAGTCCGATAAAAGAACAACTAAAAAAGTATCAACACAAACGTCTAAAAAAAGATTCTTCTGCACATCCATTATTTACTGATGCAGAAGAACCTTCTTCACTCATTTCGCTACTTTATCTCTAGATAAAGCATCTTTAAACTGTTCAATTAGTATAGGAAGTATCTCAAAGGCATCACCAACAATTCCATAATGACAGTTCTGGAAAATCGGGGCTTCTTTGTCTTTATTGATGGCAATAATTAACCCCGAATTTTTCATTCCGACAATATGTTGAATCGCACCGGAAATTCCAATTGCAAAATAAATTTTTGGGGTTACCGTCACACCTGTTTGCCCTACCTGATGTGCATGGTCGATCCAACCTGCTTCCACCACATCCCTGCTGGCACCAACTGCTCCTCCAAGAGTTTCCGCTAATTGGTGGATTAACTGAAATCCTTGGTAACTCCCTAATCCTTTTCCACCTGCCACAATGATGTCCGCTTCATCAATTCTTACTTTCTTTACCGTTTCCTTTACGATTTCCAACACCTTGGTCCGGACATCTTCTTCCTTTAGGGATATGGTTTCTTCCACTATTTTGCCTGTTCTCCCTGACTCTGGGGGGAGTGCCTTCATGACTTTAGAACGTACGGTTGCCATTTGAGGTCGGTATTTTTTACATAAAATGGTCGCCATAATATTTCCGCCAAAAGCTGGTCTGCTCGCTAGTAGTAACCCTGTTTCCTCTTCCACATCCAGCTCTGTCGTATCCGCCGTCAAACCAGTTGGCATATCGGTGGCTACCGCACTTGCCAGGTCTTTTCCTGTTGAGGTGGCACCGAAAAGGATTATTTCTGGTTTATGTTTTTCTGTGCATTCTAGCAATGCCTTCATATAGGTTTCGGTTCGGTAATGTTTAAAGATGGGTTGATCATATACATACACGGTATCTGCTCCATATTCAAAAACGGTCTTGGTTAAATGCTTAACATTTTCCCCGATTAGAATACCCGCTAATTCTACTCCCCGTTTGTCTGCCAGCTTTCTTCCTGCACCTAATAGTTCAAGAGATACGGAAGCAACCGCATCGTCCTTTTGTTCAATGAATACCCAAACCCCTTTGTAATCTTGGAAATCCAATTACACTCCCTCCTTTGTTTCAAACAGTTCATTCTTTTCAAGCACGATGGAGAGCAATTGCTCTACTTGCGCCATTGGGTTGCCTTCAAGGAAACTTCCCCCTGCTGGTTTTTGCGGAGCCCATACTTTCGAGACAATCGTTGGAGATCCCTTCAAACCAAGCTGTGTAATATCTACACCCTCCAGGTCATCGACAGACCAAATATGAGGCTTATATCTGGCTGCTTTTATCATGTTCGGAAGCGGAGAATAAGGTACTTCATTAATTGTTTTTTCAACAGCAAACAAACACGGTAATGAGGAACGGACGACTTCATAACCATCCTCTAACTTGCGATGGACGATGGCATATCCTTCTTCTTTATTGATTTCCACTACCTTGTTCACAGAAGTCAGCGGTGGAATATCTAGCCTTCTTGCTATTCCGGGTCCGACTTGCCCGGTATCTCCGTCGATGGACATTTTTCCGCAAATAATTAAATCAACTGGCTTTATTTTTGCAATTTTTTCAATTGCCTTTGTCACGGCATAGCTCGTTGCTAGTGTATCGGCACCGGCAAAGCGGCGATCTGTGATTAAATAGCCCTCATCGGCACCTATTTCAATACATTTTTTAATGGCGGTAACCGCTGGAGGTGGTCCCATCGTTACAACGGATACGATTCCTCCATACCTATTCTTTAGACGAACCGCTTCTTCCACAGCATGGGCATCATATGGATTCAATATCGCAGGCGCCGTCCTGCGGTCCATCGTGTTTGTTTTTGGATTCATCTTGATAATCTTTGTGTCAGGTACTTGCTTGATACAGACTACAATATGCAACATTTAACCCCTCCCATTAATAAAAAGCACATGGTTCCTTTTCGCAGGCTATTCTCTAGCAAAAAGCCCTTTTACGCCCGTCTATATTTACTTTATTAAAAGAGAGTTCCTAACATTCGAATTTTCTGACAAATATCTATAAAAAGCGTTCAAATTTAATAGCAAATAAGGTTATTGGATACTGTATTAATAATAGATTGGAGATGAGCATGTGAAAAAAAGGTTATTTGCAATCGTTTTGTGTTTTCTATACCTCTATGGTCCATTGGTTACTGAAACGAATGCTAAGACAAGCATTGATAGTAAGCTTCTTTATGATACTTTAATAACTACACTAGACCCTCAAATCGGTAAAGCCATTGAAGAATATCATAAAAAAGTAAGTACATATGCTACATATAGTAAGAACTATGGATTATATGACATTGTGATATTAGATATAAAACGTGAAAATGAGGGTGGGTATTCCTTTGTTGTAAAACTTCAATTAAGTACATTCGAGCATGCACATAATCCCCCTCATTTTAAAGAAACCATAACCATGAAGGTGAGTCCTATTGGATATGAAGTCATGGACTACAAACATGAGGTTGATGAGACATTTAATGAAATAGAAAAATTTTATGATGAAACCATTCGTGACATAAAACAGTCATTTAATTTGAACCTTAATGGTTACAAAAGATATAACCTTACTGAATTGCTGCGTGATTCAAATAATGAGAACAATCTTAAAGCTTTACATGCTATTGCTATTGAAAAGGTTCATTCATTGATTAATTTCGAAGATTTAAAGCCGCCATTAGTAAATATAATTAACCCAATTACCTTTCTAAAAGGAAACACTGGATACATACTATTTAAAACATCAAACGGAACGAATGTTGTCTACTCCGTATCAAAAATTAATCATATCTGGACGGTAACGGACGAAAAAAAGAAAAAGGGTAAATTGATGGAGAAGAAACTTCTTTGGTATATAAAGTAAAATTCACGTAACGGCGGCGGTACGGAGTGTCAGGGACCTTGTCCCAAAACTGATTACGTAGGTAAATGATAGGCAAAAATTTTTTTAAAAAAAGTGCATGTCCGCATTGATATATTCAAGCTGACAGGCACTTTTTATGTGTAAGAATCCTTCCCCATACTGCTCCACTACCGTGCCAATCATAACCAACCTTTCATATAAATAAATTAGTTCATTTTAGAAAAGAGTGAAATAAAAATGGAACGAATCTATAACTCCAAAGGCTCCTTTTCTTTTATGACATGGAACCTTTATTTAGGAACAGATCTTACCCCCATTTTAAATTCTACAAATGCTCATTACCCTCTGCATGTCACGGAAGTGTTTCTACAATTTCTAATAACCAACTTTCATCGACGCGTGAAAGAAATTGCGAATGAAATTGCTTCGAAGCAGCCAGATATCATCGGACTCCAAGAAGCTGAAAACTTTCGCCTTAGTTCAATTGCTAATAGGCCATTCATCTCCTATGACTATGTTGACATGTTACTTAGTGAGTTAAGGAAAAAAGGAATTTACTATGATATAGCGGTTCAAAATGATAATTTCTCCATGCAACTTCCATTAGGAAACGGGAATATACACTTTTTAGACCGAGATGTCCTATTAATTCGTAAGGCATCCGGATTAAAGGTCATTCGAAGAAAAGCTGCCAATTATACAACAAACCTTACCATCAAGGTAAATGGCAAAAGTTTTCGAGTTTTACGGGGGTGGTCCTCTGTTGATGTGAAAGCAAAAGGACAAACTTTTAGAGTAATTAATACTCATCTTGATGCAAATTCACAGAAATTACGTGCTGCTCAAGGAAACGAATTGCTGAATGGTCCAGCT
>DASQIV010000772.1:0-5568 GCA_035631415.1 Pseudoneobacillus sp.
ATTTGTATATTTGCTCGTGGTAATGGGGGCTTATTACGCTTATGCTTCATTTACTGGTGTTAATCCTGAAGATTCAAGCCATTCTGCTGCCAATACTAACCATAGCACAAATGCAGAACACTCAGATGATGGTGAAGAGACTGGTCATGAAGCTGAGCATTCTGAACATGGAACGAGTACAACTGAGAACAGTGAAGTGGTTCCTATGGTTCATGAAGAAAATGAAGAATTGGTCATAACCTTAAAGGATCATCAAGGCAACCCGGTAACAGAATCTGATATTGAAGTAAATCATGAGAAATTAATGCATCTTATAGTGGTAAGCACGGATTTAAAAGAATATAAGCATTTACACCCAGAGTCTAACGAGCCTGGAGTTTTCAAAGTATCACATTCTCTAGAAGATGGGGAATACAAAGCCTTTGTCGATATCAAACCGAAGGATCTTACTTACAAGGTAGAACCCATTAATATTAAACTTGGTAGCCAACACGATGAACATGAACAACGTACACTGCAGCCAGATGTGAATCTAGTAAAACAAGTTGGTAATCATCAAGTAGAAATGAAACCTTCATCCTTAAAAGCAAACGAAGAAATTCAATTAAAATTTGATTTAAATGGTGAAATTCCCGAACAACATCTTGGTGCATTAGGTCATGTTGTCATACTTGATGAACATGCGGAAAATTATATTCACGTACATCCGTTACACGGGGATGAGCCAATTTTTGAAACACAATTTACAAAACCAGGAATTTATAAAATATGGGCAGAATTCAAATTTAATGGTGAAGTGTTTGTGTTTCCTTATGTAGTAAAGATTGAATAATTGGGAAAGAACGGTATTTGTCGTATGGATAAATGCCGTTCAAGCTATATCCCTTTTGAATATTAACCATGGTTTGGGGGAGAAAGCATAATGAAATTATTTGCTGTTACACCTGGATTTGAAGTAGGAGGAAGTATTTTTAAACCTGAGCAATTATCTGTTTTAGGCACAGTTTTGAGTGATAAAGCTAGGATAGAACTTACTAATTTTCAACAACTGTATGTCGAGCTGGATGAAAACCAAAATGAAGAAGTAATAAAAGAAAAATTAAAATCTGTGGGACTACAAATCTATCCAGTTGGGGCTTATGTTAAGAGTTTAAAAACCTGTAGCTTTTGTCAGGGTGCTGAAGTAGAGGGACTTCCTACTGCTATAGCTTTAAACGAAGCAGTGGCAGGTCAAGAAGTTCCAGCACCAATGCATATAGCCTATACCGGTTGCACCAATGCTTGTGGGGAGCCATTATTACAGGATATTGGTATTGTGAAGAATAAGGAGGTTTTTGATGTCTATGTAGGTGGAAATCCAAAGACATTAAAAGCGCAAGTAGGTGAGTTATTAATTGGTGGAATACCTGAAAGTAAATTGAATGATGTGGTTCAACAACTAATCACGCTTTATAAAAATTATGGGAAAAAGAGAGAAAAATTCGGTAAATTTGTTAGCCGGATGACCATTGAGAGGATTAAAGAAGAAGCTCAATCCGTATTATAAAAGAAATGGTAATCAAAGTATGTATTTTAACAGCACTTACGGGTGCTGTTTTTTTGAATTAATTTGATGATTAACAAGAATGTCAACTTCAATAGAGACAAAACCTATACAATAATGGAAGAATACGGTAACATTATGAATTCTAGTCAATGTAGTTAACTGTAAATTGATAACTCTAACCAAAGAGGTAATTTGATAAATGCGAGGGGATCATAATGAGGGTCAATCCAAAAGAATTTGATATTCATAATTTACGTTATATTGTAAGGTCTGCGACCGAGAAGGATGCGAAAGACCTATCTGAAGTAAGACTGCAAATAGATGGAGAAACAGAAAATTTAGATAGAGAACAAGGCGAGGCATACATTGATGAATCAGGTTTTAAAACAATCATTAAAAATGATTCAGATAGTATTAATAACCTATTTTTAGTTGCTGAAGTTAATGGAAGAATAGTAGGTTTTTCAAGATGTGAAGGCAACAAACTAAAAAGAATGTCTCATAAAGTAGAATTTGGAGTCTGTGTATTAAAAGAATATTGGGGATATGGAATAGGAAAAACCTTTCTAAAAGAATCTATTCAATGGGCAGACTCAAATGATATTAAGAAAATCACTTTATGTGTTCTCGAAACCAATGAGAAAGCTATTGAACTTTATAAAAAATATGGTTTTGAAGTGGAAGGAATTTTAAAGAAAGATAAAATTCTATCTGACGGAAATTACTACAATACCATATTAATGGGAAGGTTTAAATCCTAGTAATAGATAAAGGTACAGAAACTAAGTAGGTCCTGTACCTTATTTGTATATATGACACTCTTTTTAATATTTTTATTTGTAGGCCTTATCTAAAAATGCTTTTGTCCGATCGAATTGTGGGTTATTAAAAAGTTGTTCTGGAGTACCAGATTCTATAAACTCACCGTTATCCATGAACATGATTTTGTTTGCTACCTCTTTGGCAAAACCCATTTCATGCGTAACTACAATCATCGTCATTTGCTCTTCAGCAAGCATTTTTATAACCTTTAGAACTTCACCCGTCAACTCAGGATCAAGAGCCGAGGTTGGCTCATCAAACAATAAGATATCCGGACTCATCATCAAAGCTCTTGCAATGGCAACACGTTGTTTTTGGCCACCTGAGAGTTTGGCAGGATAAACATTCCCTTTATCGGACAATCCTACCTTTTCCAACAGCTCTGCACTTTTTTTTGAAACATCCTCACCTGTCTCACCATTCACCGTTCTGGGAGCAATCTCAAGATTTTGTTTAACAGTAAGATGAGGAAAGAGATTAAAATGTTGAAAAACCATTCCCATTTTTAAAGTGGTCTGCTTAATCTCGGGATTAGGTGGATATACTCCATCTTTTACAAGAAATTCATCTCGAATACGAATGCTTCCATTATCCACTCGTTCTAGATGAACTAGACTTCTTAACATCGTGCTTTTACCTGAACCAGAAGGACCAATAACAGCTACAACATCATTTTTATCCACTTCAAATGTGACATTTTTCAACACATCTAAATCGCCATATGATTTACGTAGGTTCGAAACTTGAATGATCGTCACTTTTCTCCAGTCCTTTTATTCGAATTTATATTTTCTTTCGATCCATTTAAAGAATGCAGTTAATACGAGGGTCATTAATAAAAATATGACGCCTGCTATAAAAAATGGAATAATCGTAAAATCACGGTTAACAGCTGTTTGAGCGTAATGCAATAGCTCTGGAACCGCAACAGCATATAAAAGGGCTGTATCTTTAATCAGTGTAATTGACTCATTTGAAACCGCAGGCAATGCCACTCGAAACATTTGTGGCAAAATAATTTTTATAGTAGTTTGCCATCTGCTAAAGCCTAAAACCTGTGCAGCTTCATATTGACCTTTATCAATGGCCAACAAACCACCTCTGAAAATTTCTGCAAAATAAGCTGCATAGTTAAGGATAAAACCGATACATGCTGCTACAAATCGGTCTATAACAAGGTATTCTCCTATGACGGGAATCATAGGAAGTCCAAAAACAATCAAAAGTAGTTGCAATAAAAGAGGAGTGCCTCTCATAACATAGATATAGCTTTTGGCAAACCATGAGAGCACCTTATTGCTACTATTTGACATTAATGTGAAAACAAAACCCAATGGAATCGAAAAAGCAATAACGATAATAAATAATAAAATCGTCATTTGTGCCCCTTCTAGCATCGGTTTTGTAATATTAATTAGATAATCTATACTCATCACTGTTTGCTCCTAAAAAGCTTCCCCACATAAATGGGGGAAGCTAAAGTAGTCGAGACCTTACAAATGTAAACGCATTTTTATTTTAATACTCTGTCTTCACCAAACCATTTTTCTGAGATCTTTGCTGAAGTGCCATTATTGTTTAGTTCATCAAGAGCTTTTTGTAATTCTTCTAATAATTTTTCATTCCCTTTTTTAACACCAATTCCATACTCTTCTGGTGCAAGAGACTCGTCTAAAATCTTGTAGGTATCGTTCTCTTTAGTCATATAGTAATCAGCCACAATTTGGTCAATTACGACAGCATCGATTCGGCCAATTTTTAAGTCACTTAGTGCTAACACATTATCTTTAAATTCTGTTACTGTTTTAATCTTAGATTTGATTTCATTTGCGTTTAAAGCATCTGATGCAGATGATAATGATTGGACACCAACTACCTTACCTGCTAAATCATCCATCTTGGTCATATCTGATTTTGCTTGTGTCATTACTACTTGAGCATTTTTTAGATATGGCTTCGTAAATAAAACCTTTTCTTTTCGTTCGTCAGTAATGGTATAACCATTCCAAATTAAATCGATACGACCACTTGTAAGTTCAGATTCTTTAGAACTCCAGTCAATTGGTTGGAAGACAACTTCTCTTCCCATTTCCTTACCAGCAGCTTTAGCTAAGTCAATATCAAACCCAACAATTTCATTATTTTCATCTCTAAATCCCATTGGAGCAAATTTATCATCAATTCCGATGACTAGTTTATTAGAGTTAGAATCACTTGAAGATGGAGAACTAGAACATCCAGTTACTAGGAAAGTTAATATGGCAAATAATAAAGAAAATGAAATTAATTTTTTCATGATGATCCTCCTATATGTTTTACTATGTTAAAGTGGTAACGTGCTAATATGGTAGTATAATACCACGATAATATTATTTCGTCGAGAGTTTTCTTTTGGTTATTATTTTGTTTGATTAAACTTTATTTTTAAAATATTTTAATATTATAGTAGAAAGTAAGCTGGAAGTAGTTTTTTATGAAGGAGCGAGACTATTGAAGTATAGACCAATTGCTATTGTAACAGGAGCTTCAAGTGGGATAGGTTGGGTGACTTGTCTAGAATTAGCTAGTAATGGTTTTCAAGTAAAAGCAATGGTACGAGATTTAACGAAGATCCCGCACTTAACAAATATTTTAGAAAAGCAAGGATTACAGGGAAATATTGAATTCCATTGTTTAGATGTGACTTCACACGAGTCCGTTTCTACCTTTAAGAAACAATTAGTAGAAAGGTTACCAAGTATTGATGTTCTTGTTAATAATGCAGGCTATGCGTCTGCTGGATTTAGTGAAGAAATTCCTTTAGAAGAATATCAAAAGCAATTTGATACGAATCTTTTTGGACTTATTGCAGTAACACAAGCTATTTTACCTAAGATGCGTAAACAAGGATCTGGTAAGATTTTTAACATGAGTAGTATTAGTGGGAGAGTTGGATATCCATCATTATCTCCTTATGTTTCGTCTAAATTTGCTGTCGAAGGATATAGTGAAAGTTTAAGATTAGAAGTGAAACCATATGGAATTGATGTTGTCCTAATTGAACCTGGTTCTTTTCAAACAAATATCTGGTCTAGTGGAAATCATGTGACTGAAAAATCAAGGGAACAATCATCCCCATACTATTCCTACATGAAAAATATTGAAAATGTTATTGAAAAGGGCCAACATCGTTTTGGAAATCCAGAGGAAATCGCAAAGCT
>DASQIV010000773.1:0-9513 GCA_035631415.1 Pseudoneobacillus sp.
ATTAAAGATTAATCCTGTTCCTAATAAAAGTCCAAGTAAACCATAGATTTCCAATATCGTACCAGTTGATTTAACAATATCGTTCGCCCAATGTTTATTTGGTTCTACTAAATCAATCGTAAATACGGATATATGATTAGAATTTAATATATCCCGAGCTTTAATAGCTAGGTCATCCAGTAGTTTCTTATTATTCACCGAAGGACTAACCTGAATTAGAGCTGTATTTACAGAATTAGCTAATTTTCTGTTTATAATAGTTTCTAAAGTTGTATAGGCATATGCATATCCTGAAATATGTGAAGTTTCTCTAATAGGATCTAAAACTGTACCCGTTATATGAAATTTTTCTTCTTTTCCATTTGGGGTTTGAATAATAATTTCATCACCTATTTGTGCACCTACAAAGTCCATTGCTGTTCTTTCTAAAACAACATCTTGATTGTCGGATGGCCAGTTCCCTTGTTCTAAGTATAATTTGTTAAGCTTGATTTTTTTGAAATCTGAAACTGAAAGAAGTTTTAGAGATTTCCATTGTTGATGATCAGATACATCATCCTGATCTTTTAAAAGTCTCATTTTCCCGTAGATCGTATTCTCAGCTTGTACCATTTTTACATTCGCTAATTTTTCGATTTGGGACATTACATTTTTATCAAATGATTCTCCCATAATGGTCACATTTGCAGGATTAGAGGATGAAAAACTATTCTCCATTCCTTTTGCAAGAAAATACTTTGCCTGCCCGACTACACCTACCCCAATGACCCCAATGGTTATGGACAAGATAACAAGTATTGTCCTGGGCTTATCAAGCCATAGATCCCGCCATACTTTATTCCAACGAATCAATGATTGATTCCCCCTGATTCAATCTATTACTCTCGCCAATAATTTTTCCATCTGATAATATTATGGAACGATTTGTTCTCACTGCAAAATCTTGATCATGTGTAATGAGGACAACCGTTTTTCCTTCTTTTGATAGTTGTTCAAAGATTTGGAATACCTTTTCAGCAGTTGAGGTATCCAAACTACCAGTTGGTTCATCCGCTATAATAACGGGAGGATCATTCGCCATCGCTCTGGCGATAGCACCTCTTTGTTGTTCTCCTCCCGAAAGGAAAGCAGGAAGCTTATTGGAATGATGAATTAGATCAACCTGTTCTAATAAATAGGCAGCCCTTTCTTTTCTCTCCCTTAATGAATACATCCGACAGAAATCCATTGGAAGCATGACATTTTCCATAATAGTAAGTGTTGGCATTAACTGAAAGAATTGAAAAACAATGCCTATAGTTCTACCTCTCCACCTAGCCTCTTTATTTTTATTTATTTCATTTAACTTTGTACCTGCTACAATGACTTCGCCAGAACTTGGCTTATCTAATAAGGTTATCATATTTAAAAGAGTCGATTTACCTGACCCTGATTTTCCCACAATGGAAACAAATTCCCCTTTTGCAATAGTTAAATTAATTCCATTTAAAACAGGGTGTGTCACATCATCCAGTTGGTAATTTTTTACCACATTATCTAACGAAATGGTCATAATCGTCCTTTCTTTGTTTACTCAATAAAATTAACTGCAGATTTAAAAAAAGAACCTTCAATCTAAAGATAGATCAAAAGTTCTAAGTTTTTCAATGATATTCTATTTTTCACTCAATTCTTTAAGTGAATTTTAATTGTATCTCTGTTTCTTAAATTATTGGAAACAATTGTCCATTAATAAAAAAACCTCTACATTCAAAAAATTAACTATAGACTAGCTCTTTTTCGATTAGACCAAGAGTCTTTCCTGTTGAAGTGTGAATTTCGTGCAGAAGCTCTGGATTTTCCATGAGTGCTACACCATAAGAAGGAATCATTTCCTTAATTTTTGGTTCCCACTCTTTCATATGTTGCGGGAAGCATTTTTTAATAACCTCAATCATAACATGAACAGCAGTAGATGCACCCGGAGAAGCGCCTAGTAATGCTGCAATCGAACCATCAGCGGCGGTAATTACTTCCGTACCAAATTGAAGTGTTCCTTTGCCGCCATCTTCAGTATCTTTGATAACCTGTACACGTTGGCCAGCTACTACTAAATCCCAATCTTCGCTTTTGGCGTTCGGGATAAACTCTCGTAATTCTTCCATGCGCTTTTCTTTCGATAACATAACTTGCTCGATCAAGTATTTTGTCAATGGTATGTTTTTTGCACCTGCAGACAACATCGTGACGAGATTATCCGGTTTTACCGAAGTTACCAAATCAAACATGGAACCAGTTTTTAAAAACTTTGGTGTGAAGCCAGCAAACGGTCCAAATAACAATGATTTTTTATTATCGATAAATCTTGTGTCAAGATGCGGAACAGACATTGGTGGAGCACCAACTTTAGCTTTACCGTATACTTTTGCATGATGCTGTTCTACCACTTCCGGATTGTTACATACCATAAATAGTCCACTTACCGGGAATCCTCCAATATGTTTCGACTCAGGAATACCGGATTTCTGCAGTAAATGCAGACTTCCTCCTCCGCCTCCGATAAAGACAAATTTTGCAGTATGATGTTCGACATTTCCGCTCTCGTTTCGTATTTTTAATTCCCACGAACCGTCGCTAGTACGTTTAATATGATCAACACTATGTTTATAATTGATCTCAACGTTCTTACTCTTTAGATAGTCAAACAACATGCGTGTTAAAGCACCAAAGTTGACATCCGTTCCAGAGTCAATTTTTGTTGCCGCTATCGGCTCATCCAATGTTCTGCCTTCCATGATAAGCGGAATCCATTCTATCAGTTTTTCATGGTCTTCGGAAAATTCCATCCCTTGAAACAGGGGATTGTTTGAAAGCGCTTCAAAACGTTTTTTCAAAAATGTTACATTTTTTTCCCCTTGTACTAAACTCATATGAGGTATTGGCATGATAAAGTCCTGCGGATTACGAATCAGATTTCTGTTTACAAGATAAGACCAAAACTGTCTTGAAATCTGAAACTGTTCATTAATTTTTATAGCTTTGCTAATATCTATAGATCCGTCTGGATTTTCGACAGTGTAGTTAAGCTCGCACAGTGCCGCATGCCCTGTTCCTGCATTATTCCATTCGTTAGAGCTCTCTTCTCCTGCATTTTCGAGTTTCTCAAACACTTTGATTTCTAATTCCGGTGCTAACTCTTTCAGTAAAGATCCCAAAGTCGCACTCATGACTCCGGCACCAATTAAGATAACATCTGTTATTTTCTGTATGTTGCTCATTATATCCTTCCTTATCCCCTAAATTTACAAAAAGGAGTAGGCACTCCTGCTTAGGCGTCATAAAAAGCAAGGGGCACCACCCAGAAACACACATAACTTTTTTCTGTATTCATAATAATCATACCATATTCTATTATACTCATTTATATATTAATATATCTACTATTCTAATTATTATAAACCATTTATAGCTGGTAAAAAAGTGAGAATTCTTACATTGCTCTTGAAAAACTTACGGAACATAGGCTCTAATAAGTAAACAACATCTCAAATCGTTTGTAAAAATTCGCTAGGTAAACCTTGGAGCTTATCAAATGTTTAATGTACCTTCGAATTCTTCAATTGTTTCCTTAAATTTGCTTTGAGTTTCTAAGACTATTTTTTGTAAATACTCAGTTTTCTCACTGACTTTTCCTACTTCTCTAGTAATGTTTTCTACATTTGAGTTTACATTTTTGATAGCCTCATCAACATTACCTGCTAATTTTCTTACTTCATCAGCGACAACTTTAAAACCTCTTCCTGCCTCTCCTACACGTGCTGCTTCAATAGCTGCATTTAATGCTACCATATTTGTTTGAGAGGAAATATTGCGTATCGTTTTAGAGACATCACTGATTAAATCAGTCTGTTTCTTTAGTGCTTGAACAGCTTGTATGGTTTCATTTGAATTTTCAACAACCACCTCAACTAATTCAACGGGCATATCTTTTAATTGTGAAATGATTTCTACTGTTTTATTTTCACGTTCGGTAATATTCGTTGCGATTTTAAGAATAGCATCGACATTACCTTCTTTATTTAAGATTGGAATATACGTGGCTTCGAGCCAGAGGAGATTTCCTATCTTGTCTACCCTTTGAATTTTTTCTTGAAACTTCTTTCCCTTACAAAGATTATCCCAGAGATCATTGTATTGTTTGCTATTTTTAAATTCTTGGGTACAAAATTGTTTATGATTCATCCCTTCCATTTCAATAACTTTATACCCCATCGTCTGTGCAAAAATCTCATTAACCCAAATAACTTCCCTATTAGTATTAAATTCTATCATTGCTAAATTAGATTCTAAAGCTGCTAAAACAGAATGATGATCCAACACTTGAGTACTCATATTACTATTGATGCTCATATAGTAACTCCCTGTATTCATATTTTTCGTTATGTATAACTTTTGTATAACTATTATAATATGATTATAGAAAAGTTATACAAAAATCACAAGAATTAATTATATTTATCCTAAATCATTCTAAATATCTAGTCTTTTTTGTATAACTTGTGTAGAATATTTTTGAGGAGGAGGGAATGGATATGTACACCATAAAAAAGGTTTCCGAATTGGTAGGTATTCCTAACGTTACCATTCGTGCTTGGGAAAATAGATATCATATCATTTCTCCGCAAAGAAGTGATGGGGGCCATCGTTTATATAGTCAAGGTGACATCAACACACTAAAATGGTTGAAGGATCAAATGGAAAAGAAGGGTATAAAAATTAGTGAAGCCGTACGATTGTTAAGTGTAGAAACTCAAAAAAATTACACTGAAAATCCATATGAACATGAAAAGAAGGCTATAGAAAGCTTTGAGGAACTTCAAGATAAACTCTATCAAAGGTTGATAGAGTTAGATACAGTTCAAGCAAACGAAATCATTGATTTGGCATTTTCCTTACATGCGATTGAAGATGTATTTCTTAACATATTAGCACCTGTACTTGTTCGAATAGGAGATGATTGGGAGGTAGGGACTATAGGGGTTGCTGAGGAACATTTCGCATCTGAGCTAATTATGCAAAGGTTCACTAATTTTTTAAGAGTATTGCCTTTACACAACCACCTTCCAAAAGTATTGGCATTTTGTCCCGAAGCAGAACTTCATCACATAGGACTCATGCTATTTAGTTTGTTTCTCCGAAAAAAAGGAAACGAAGTGATTTATTTAGGGGCGAATACACCTTATAAAGGTTTAACAGAAATAATAAAAAGAAAAAATATTTCAGTTATTGCTATATCCGCCACGGATTCAAATTCGATCGGAAATATAATGAACTGGGTAAAAGGATGTCTACAAGAAAATTCTGATTTGAAGTTTGTGTTGGGTGGGAAAGGTTTCGAAAATACTCATATTCCATCGACACGTAATGTTTTTACACCAGAGGCAAAAGATTGGGAAGATTTGTACAAGTATACAATAACTAAAACATTGTAAGAATAATCACACTTAAATCGGAGGTCAATTCAAGATTCAGAATAAAAATAACATGTCCTGATCTTTACACAGTGCAAAGACCTCTGTCAAAAAAGACAAAGGTCTTTGTTTTATTTAAATTTTTTTCGATTCTTTCTCATAAAGGGAAAGGAAAACCGTCATTATAAAAATTACATAAATCCGGTAAAACTGCGGTTCATCCTGACTTTCGAACATAAGAATTATTGCTAAAAATAGTATTTTCCTTAAAAACAAACAGATTATAAATTTGAATATTGTGTGACAAAGGATAAATATTATCAACTATTAGGAGTAGGTGTTAATTAGCTCACTGTTTTATGGAAGCCCTATTGCTACAATAAAGGAGTGTTATGAACCTTCAAAAACATTTATGAAATGGGGTTTTTTGTTGAATTTTCCACAGTTGAAAATAGGTAACATTATGCCAAAAGTTCCAATCATGCAAGGTGGTATGGGTGTAGGTATTTCTTTAAGTGGACTTGCAACTGCTGTTGCGAACGCTGGGGGAATTGGAATCATATCAGGAACGGGGATTACCGTTGATGAATTGAGATCACATATAAGGACGACAAAAGACGCTATTAAGGATTCCGGCTTTTTTGGAGTGAACGTTCTTTTCGCCATGAATGACTTTGCTGAAAAAATGAAAGTAGCCATTGAAGAAAAGGTGGATTTCATTATATCAGGTGCTGGAATTTCAAGAGATATGTATACCTGGGGCAAAGAATCTGGCGTTCCAGTCATCTCGATTGTGTCTTCCGCCAAGCTTGCAAAGCTGTCAGAACGCCTTGGTGCTTCTGCAGTTGTTGTAGAAGGCCATGAAGCTGGTGGACACCTTGGTACGGATAGACCTTTATTCGACATATTGCCGGAAGTGATTGCAGCAGTTAAGATTCCAGTTATTGCTGCTGGAGGAATTATGACCGGAGAAGATCTCGCACGCGCCATAAGTATGGGGGCTTCTGGAGTACAGATGGGGACAAGATTCGTTGCTAGTGAAGAGTGCGATGCGCCGTTATCATTTAAAGAAAAATATGTAAACGCTCAATTAGAAGATACTATTTTAGTAAAAACAACTGTTGGTCTCCAAGGTCGTGCCATTAAGAACCAATTCACTGAACTTATTAGTGACGATAAAAAGGTGAAAATTAAGAAGTGTATTGATTGCCTAAAGAATTGTTCCTATCGTTTCTGTACACTTGATTCTTTAATTACATCTATGAATGGAGATTGCGAAAATGGCCTTGTTTTTGCCGGTGCAAGAGTAAGTGAAATCAAAGAAATCCTGCCAGTTAAAACCATCATCAACAACATTATGAGAGAATATGAAGCTTGTATTTAAATATAAATAAGGTACCTGACCCTATAGAGTTAATCGGTCAGGCACATTTTTTATTAAACCTCACTATCTTATGATACGGTTCACATTACTTGCTTAAGTTGCAGTTACACAGTCTTCGTTACTCTGCTCCCGACCATATCAATACAGTATAATGAACATTAAGAAACATTGTTTGAAGGTTTTTGCTTGCAATAACTTCTGTTTTAATTCTGAGTCGTTCACCGCACCTGTTTAATAGGCAGCTTTTTTGCACTATTTTACATAATTACATAGTTTACCGATATTTTCTACTTCAACAGTTACGATATCTCCTGACTTCATTGGACAACTGCCGGAAGGTGAACCAGTAGCCAAAACATCCCCCGGCTCCAATGTCATAACCTGTGAAATCCAACTGATAAGGTAAGGAATCGAAAGGGACATCTGATTCGTATTGCCATCTTGTACGACTTTGCCATTTAATGTAGTAACGATTCTCAAATTGGTTGGATCTATACCTGTCACAATCCACGGACCCAACGGCCCAAACGTGTCAAAACCTTTTCCTCTTGTAAACTGTGGATCCGTTTTTGTCAGATCCCTTGCCGTTACATCATTAAAAATGGTACAGCCAAAAACGTAATCTAATGCCTCTTCTTCCTTTATGTTTTTCCCGCGTTTCCCAATAATGAGCGCCACTTCACCTTCCATTTCCACCTGATTGGTCAAGCTACTGGAAGGAAGAATGATTTCTCCTTCATTTGGAATCAAGGAAGATGCTGGTTTTAAAAACAAAAAGGGTTCTTTGAGATTGGCCGTCCCACCGGTCTCTTTTGCGTGTTCGGCATATGTCCAGCCAAAATTAATTACTTTTTGTGGTTTTACGGGCTCCAAAATCTTAATATCTTCAACTTTAACTCTTACACCATCAAATTTTAGCTCATTATTTATAATTTCCTCAAAGGTACTGGATAATTGTAAAATTTCTTCATCTTCAACAATACCGTAGTATACTTTACCATTTTGATTCTGATAACGAACTATCGTTTGCGTTCTTTGCAATACCTTCATTCTCTTACTATCTCCTTTTTAAAATGAAATGTTAGATAAGTATACAGCAGTAGTTACTGTAATCATGCTTAACAATGTAGACATTAACACAACTTGTGCAGCGTATTCCGGATGATTTATAGAACCTTAATGAAATTTTTATCATTTGTTGATGAATATCCTCTAGTAAAAATCCTACGGAAACAATTCCAATAATTTCACCTTTTTGATTAATTAAAAATGGGGGATTTCCCTCTAATAGAGGGCCCAAGTGACCCCTTTGACTTGGAAACATAGTACTCCCCACTTTGAAGAGCTCTTTGGTTATCTCCGCCCTTCATTTTTTTCCCCTATCTTTGATTTTAACGGGTGGGAAAGTCTTATTCCATCCTTATCTCCTATGACTGCAAATTCAGCTCCTGTTTCTTTGCGAATCTTTTCGGCAATAGGCTGAATCGTTTTAGGCGGATCCCCCTGGTTTGAAATGCATTTATGATAGTAGGCATGAATGATACCGTTTTGGATAACTCCAATGCCATCCTACCCTTATTTTCCTCAATTTGCTTACTTTCCTTATAACTAAAAAAAACGGTTAGCGTCAGAATTAATAATAATCCCAATATCAAAACTAGCCCAAATATTTTTTCTGAAGTGATATTCTCTTGGTTTTCATTAAGCTTCCATCCTTTTGAACAACTTGGGTTTAATATTCATTATAACCTTTAATTTCTTTATGAAATGGGTCTTAGCCAACATTAATACGCGTTTAAAAGTTAAAGATCAAGGTGTTTAAATAATATTTCCAAAAACTTAAATATAAATGTTGTCGCCAATCTACCAACAAACACATAAAAAACCAACTCGCACAATTGCGAATTGGTCTTTTATTCAAAAGTCGTTTATTTTTCTCTCTCTAAAAACGAAATATTTTCTGCGAGTACCTTAAAAAGAGGTAAAGTTACTCCTTCAGATATAGAAATACTTCCATACTTCTTAAAACTGAACCTATTTATTGTTTTATCTGGCAAAGTATACCCTAAGGTAACCTTTTGGTCCAAAATCCGCCTCTAAAATATCGTGGTTCATAGGAAATAATAAAAGCCTTTGGTACCATCTCTTCTATTGTGTTAAGCAGTTTTTTTTCATTCGTGCGTTTCGCTAATACTTGCATAATAATTCTATTTCCATCCTTGCCTTCAGCTAGCCAGCTTGTTACGCCAAATCCTCTTTTTCTTAACAAAATTGGAATATTCTCTTCCTGCTTATCAATAATAATTTGTACGGTGATATACCCTAATGCCAGCCATTGTTCAATTTTACTTCCTAAATAAACACCACTGCCCCAGCCTAAACAATAGGCAATTAGATTTTGAACTTCATCAATATTTTCAAGGACAATATTTAGTCCCATTAAATAGGTATAAACTTCAACAATACTTAATAATGAGGCTAAAATATTTTGGCCCTTCATTACAAACAAAAGTCGAATAGTAAATAATGATACATAAACCACATTTATGATAACAATTGTCACTATCATATTTATTCCATTCATTTCTATCCTCCGTTTTTCACCTCAGAAGTTTATATAAATAATGTTTAAGGATTTATTATTAAAAACCACTAGTTCAATCTTTAACGCCATTTCCC
>DASQIV010000774.1:0-7044 GCA_035631415.1 Pseudoneobacillus sp.
TACAATTTAATTGTTCATATATGCAATCGGTTTGTTATTATAAAATTGTAAAAAAGTCTCAATCAGTAGAATAGTCCCCTTGCTTCTTGCTTACCCAGTCTTAGTCAGTTCCGAAATGGATGGAGTCCGCTTTATTTAATAAGAAGTTTGACGGATCGCTACCGTATAAATACAATCGGTGCATTGGTCTTGTCATGGCTACGTATAACAATTTAATATCTAAGTCTATTTCAGAGAAAGGCTCTACTAAGGAAACAACCAAAACAGCATCAAACTCCAGCCCTTTAGACAAATAAGATGGTAGGATAACCACATTGCCCTTCTTCATATCTTCTTTTTCCTCTAATAATTGAATAGGTAGATGACTATTTTCAAGCATTTGATAGATTCTTTGGCACTCTTTGTCGGTTCGACCAATAATCGCAATCGAATTAAGCTCATCCTTTTTAAGAGATGAAATATCGTGTTCAAGAAATTGACTTACTTGTTCCACATTGCTAGGGTCAATTCTTTTATAACGAGGTTTTTCCCCATGTCTTATAACAGGTTGTACTTTAGGTAAATCCTGCCCCAGAATCTTGAGAATCTCGTTGGCTAAATTCATAATTTCAACAGTAGTACGATAGCTTTTTTGTAAAGCTTGGTAATTCGCATTAGGAAAAATATCTTTAACTAAAGGTTCCCAGCTGTTTAATCCACGATAGGAATGAATCCCTTGAGCTAAATCTCCAACGATGGTAAACAAGTCTGTTTCGAATCCCTCTTTTAAGGCTGCAAATTGGAAATAACTATAATCCTGAGCTTCATCTATAAAGATACTTCTCATTTTATATTTTTCATCGATTCCTTCTAATTTTGCCTTCAGATAAAATAACGGAGCTAAATCCTCTAGCTCGAAAGCATCTTTTTCAAAAATCCTCTTGCAATGGTTACTTAAAACCTTGCATTCCTTATCTGAAAGAGTCGTTGAATACTTCTTTAAAAGCTCCTCAGAAGACATGAGTTCCTTGTAAACGGTAAAAATATCTTTCGTAACAAACTCTTTCATATAATTTTTTACCGCTACCTTAGCCTCCTGTTCAATCTTCTTTATCCTTTCGTCTTTCTTGTCCATGATGGAAACAACTTTTTCCTTTCGTTTTTCTTCTTCCATTCTCGTCGTATAAAGTGCTTTTTCTAAGACACCATCATATTTCGCAACTATTTTTGATAACATGATTGCTTTCTTTTTTCTTAAATCGCTCGTTAATAATCTCTTTATTTTTCCGAGCCTTTTATAGATTGGTATGTATGTGTATTCTCTTAAAAATAATCGCTTGAGGTTTTTTCCTTTTAGTAAAATGGACTTTTCCACAATAAAATCCTCTGTGGGAGCCAGGTTAAATTCCATTTCTTTTATAAAGTGATTCAGTAAATCCATAAATTCTAGTGAACCCTTATAACTAGAAACCCATTGGAGCGACTTGGAATTACCGTTCCCTTCAAGAAGCTTCATCAGTTTTGTATTGGGAGAAAATAGTTTTATTTTTTTACCTAAGCAGCTTTTCATAAAATCAATAAAGGTTGTTTGGTTGATTTTATTTACTCCTAGTTCAGGTAAAACAGCGGATATGTAATCAATAAATAATCTGTTTGGTGCAAGTATCATTAATTTTTCTGGAGGAAATTGATAACCAAAGGAATAAAGAAAGTAGGATATTCTATGGAGTGCAATCGTCGTCTTCCCGCTTCCCGCAGCCCCTTGAACGATAATGGGGTGTTTAAGTGATGCTCTTATCACTTCATTTTGCTCGTTTTGAATGGTTGCCACGATTTCTGTTAAGCGATTGTCTGCTTTTCCTGACAAAGATTTCTGCAAAAGTTCATCGTGTGTGGTTAAATCGATATCTCTAATTTCTTTTAATAATCCATCCACGATTTCATATTGTCTTTTTAATGATAAGAAGCCAGTTTGCGTCTCTCCGTATGCCTCATATGATACATCTCCTAGACGGCCATCATAATACACATTGGCAATCGGTGACCTCCAATCGACAATAATCGGCTTTTGTGTTACACGGTCAAACAATGAAACCTTACCTATGTATAAAATCTCTTCTTTCTTATGACTATCACTCGTAAAATTAATTCTTGAAAAGTAAGGTTTGCCTATCACACTTTCTAATCTTTTCAGTTCACTTTCAGCCAAATCAAGAAACCTTGCATTGGCCAATAGGTCCGTGTAACTTGCACTGCTATCTGAAGGATCTAAATTAGCAAACGCTTGTTTCATATTTTCAACAAAAAATTCTTTATTGCCCTTAGAAATATCTAAAATCGTTTTAATATACTCCTTTGTAAATTCTAAGCGCTCTACTTCTGATTGATAATCTTTATGGTCACGAACAGACATTTCACTCATTCTACTAATTATTCACCTCGTTAATTGAATTTGGTGAAGCATGGGGACGGCTCTCTTGCTTCTCAAAGGCGTGGATATATAGATTAAACTAACCCAAATATACTAGTCAAGTATTTTCTTCCTGAATATTACAGTTAAAAGTAAGAGTAAGGTAGCTGCTACACAAAAATTGATTAAAAACAGTAAATAAAGATGAGTTACCAATAACGGAACCAAAGTCCACTTTGCTATTTACAATGTTTCTCCATAAAAATGGAACTACAAATTCTATTAGTATGTCGTTTTATACAGTGATTCCTCATGAAGAGAACCCACCAATTATAAATTGATGGGTTCTAATCTTATAGATTCCAATAAATATATTCAGGTGTAAAGTTTAACCATTCTTCGAAATATTTATCATCTACTTCATAATGAAGTCTCATAAACCGAATAAATTCTTCCGTATTGACAATCTGATAGGAATAGGTATGAAAGTAATCAGATAAAAATTTTAATGCTTCGTTTCCGGAGGGATCTACTTTACCCATTACCTCCCAAAGTTTGATGACAGGCTGGGCATATAAGTATGCCGCAGTTCCCCCATTTTCTTTAAAGTCATCTAAAGGTTGGTTTGATGGATAGGGATCTCTTTCATTATATAACCAATTTACCCAACTAAAACTTTCATCCAATGTCTTTTTTTCATGTACCAGGAGAAAAAGATCAGTACTAAATTCTGTTAATCCTTCATCTAGCCATCCGTCATTATAAGTGTCATTACTCACTAATCCATAGAACCATTGATGAGCTACTTCATGTATAGTTGGATGTATTTGAGATTCTATTTCACCCTCATCCATAACAGTAACAATCCCTGGATATTCGATATTATAGCCGTTACCATATTCAATATCCAATTGTTTATAAGGATATTTCCCTATTCTACTGTCGAAAAATTCAAAAGCATCACTTGCGGTATTTAATATGGTGTTCATGTTTTTTTCATTTTGTTTTGAACCAATAACTCTGATTTCAGTTTGATTTACTTTTTTTGTTTTTATTACCGAATCTTTAGTAAGGCTGATATAAAATTCTTTTATATTTTTTGCTTCAATACTTCCTTTCTGACTGTTAACTGGAGCATCTTCCTCCGCTGAACTGGTCAGTGTATAGCCTTCTAGTAATTCGTATTGTACGGCAAAGTCCGAATAACCGGTGAAAAAACTTTCCATGCCGGGATAATAAGGGTCTTTTTGCCACCCATTTAAATAGATGCACAACATTGGATACCATTCAGCTAGTGCAATACTTTTATCTGATCGAAAAAGTCGTAATTCATCCTTTGGAGGTGATAATGTATACGAAACGTTAACATTCATTTTTTTCCCTATCTGTAAAGCCTTATTAAGTGTAATTCGCAGTGAATCTTCATACAAGTCATATTTCATTTTCTCCCCATTCACCTTAATTTCTTTGATTTTAGCCGCATCAAACATATTAGGGATAAAATAAAACTGGAGATCCATCCAATTAGATTTCGAACGATTTTCCACCTCAATATTTGCCTCTACTAAAAAATTAGTCTCGTTCAACATTTTTAAAAATAATTGATAATTGGCATGACTCCCATCTTGGATAATGAAGGAAGTTTTATTATTCTTTCGTAACGAATCCACCTTTTTAGTTTGCGCTACGACTTGTACCTCATTTTCTGTTTGAATATTATGTTTCACCTGTTTTTCTTGAAAATTAAACATAAATAGAGAAAGAACAGTTAAAGAGATGATACAAAGTACAGCTAACATCGACATTGAAATTTTCTTTACTTTACTTGTATGTAAGGTAGCATAATCTTTTTTAATTACTCTATTATTTGAACCATTCATTGAATCTAACGCTTTTTCTAGATGATGTTTAGTTATACCATCATGTTTTTCATTTATAAATGTAAATAAATGATTTCTCAACTACTTTAACCTCCCTTTTTGCCATTCTTGCTTTTGTATAAATGAACATTATTATTCTAGCATTTTTCTTTTTCTTCAATTTTATCATAAACACCCATATTTTTCCTTTTTTCCATCTACATTACTAAAAGAGCTAATAAAAAAGATGATTCACAAAAGGGATTCTTCACACCTTTTTGAATCTTCTCAACACTAAAGATCAAACACTTAAGCTTCATTTGTAGTGAGTGATAACTATTACCTGAATTTATATAAAAATTCAATTTAAAAAATAAAACTCAGGCACCCTTTTTTGTCTAAGATGCCTGAGTTTTAGAAAGTAAAAATAAAATTTCCCCTTAATTTTCCCCTTTTTCAAAAAATCAGGTACCACAAAAGGTTTTGTAAGGACGGTTTGTAGGCTCAGGTAGTGTACAGTATTCAGACTGTTCTGGAGAGTGTGCATAAGGGTTTGAAAGAACAAGTAGTAGTCGTTCCATCACGCTGTAGTCACCATTTTCTGCAGCTTGTAATGCCTCTTCTACCCGATGATTCCGAGGTATTACCCCAGGGTTGCTGTCCTTCATCAACTGAAGAATAGATTCTTTTGTTTTCTGCTGTTTACCTAGTCTCGCTTGCCACTGCTCATACCATTTCGAAAATTCTGGTGTCCCAAACAGCACAGTGCCCTCCGTTTTATCAAATGTTAAAGCTCTGAAGGTATTAGTATAATCCGCTCGATATTTCTGCATCATATTGAGCAGATCTTCAACAAGGGATTTATCCTCATCTCCTTCGTTAAACAATCCTAATTTTTTTCTCATTCCCGAGAACCAATTAGTTTGATATAGCTTTCCAAATTCAGAAAGCGCATCCTCAGCCAATTTTATAGCCTGGTCTTGATTTTCATGCAATAGAGGTAGAAGACTTTCAGCAAATCTCGTGAGATTCCATAAACCCATATAAGGCTGATTACCATAAGCATAACGACCTTCCCTATCAATTGAACTGAATACCGTTGCTGGATCATATGTATCCATAAAGGCGCAAGGTCCATAATCAATCGTTTCTCCACTAATCGTCATATTGTCGGTATTCATCACCCCATGAATAAAGCCTACCAATTGCCATTTTGCAATTAAATCAGCCTGTCGTTTAATCAGTTCTTGAAGAAGTGATAGGTATCGATTCTCATCTGCTTTAATATCTGGGTAATGTCGCTTTATAGTATAGTCAACTAGATTTCGCAACTCTTCAACAGTGCACCAGTTTGCAACGTATTGAAAGGTACCGACCCGTATATGACTTGCGGCCACACGGGTTAGAATGGCACCTGGCAGATCTGTTTCACGAATAACTGGCTCACCAGTTAACACCACCGCTAGACTACGAGTGGTAGGAATACCAAGTGCATGCATAGCCTCGCTTATAATATATTCGCGGAGCATTGGCCCGAGTGCAGCACGACCATCTCCCCCACGAGAATATGGTGTTCTCCCAGGACCTTTAAGCTGAATATCAACTCTTTCACCCTTGGGAGTGATATGCTCGCCAATTAGAATTGCTCGGCCGTCCCCTAACTTTGTAAAATGCCCAAATTGATGACCGGCATAAGCTTGAGCAAGAGGCGAAGCACCTTCTGGAATTCGGTTTCCAGCAAAGACTTCAACTCCATTCTCACTTTGCAATGCCTCGGCATTTAACCCCAGTGATGATGCCAACTGAGAATTAAGAATAACCAACTTCGGTGAGCGCACTGGGGTTGGGTTATGGTGGGTAAAAAAGGATTTTGGTAGACTAGCATAACTGTTGTCAAAGTTCCATCCTATTTCTGTTGATTCTTTTGTCATCGTAACCCCTTCCCTTCTATAATCTTTATGTATTTTTTCATAGGATAATATCATAAAATCGATTTTAAGGAGATTTGACAGAAAGTATCTTTATTAAAGACATTTTTGCATCTCGCTTAAGTCATTTTGTCTTTAAGACGCACTTTTAAAAACATTTTAGCTCTTTCTGTATCCCAAAAAAAGGAAGTCTCTTTTTAATGTCTACTTTTGCCAATTAATTATACCCTATCCGCATAATGATGTTCTCTTTTAGCACTTATCCATTTACAAATTTTCAAAAAAACAACACACTATAATCGTTTCTGACAAAAAATTGTTTGCCGCCCTTCTTGTTCATGTTCTTCAAAAAAAAGAACATTCCAATCCCCAAATTCTGATAACAGCTCTTTTGGCTTAAGTTTATATTGATTAGAAACGTCGCCCTGATTATTATTGTTTGGTGTTTGAAAAAAGGTTTCCATGAAAAAACACCCTTTTTCTTTAATAATCTTTTTTAAAATCGGATAGAGACTGCGATCCAGGTAATAGGTTATAACAACTAAGTCATAGCGGCTGTTATCGCATTTAAGATTACTCAAGTCTGTAAGATCACAAACCTGAGGATGAATATCGAGATCAAATTTTGCTACCTTTTCTAACAGATAGTTTATAGCGACATCAGAAATATCCAATGCCTGAACTTGATAGTTCATTCTCGCAAGAAACAAACTATTAGCCCCAAGACCACAAGCCAGATCAAGCGCATACCCGCCATTAAGATAAGCTGACACGGCCTGTAATCGAGGATTGGGTGAAGGTTCCTCAGACTGACTTATTCGATCTAAATATTTGTTATTCCATTTCATTCTTGAGTTCATTTCAATAC
>DASQIV010000775.1:0-12416 GCA_035631415.1 Pseudoneobacillus sp.
ATGAAATAGACTATATTCCCCACCGTATAAATCAAACCAAAATTCTGGAATTCTAGAATAAAACTGCTCTCTTTTAGTCGCGTACATGGATTAACCTCCGAAACCACCTTTAGAAGATGAACCAAATCCACCTTTAAAACTGGAGGAAGATTTATATGATTTATAAGATTTTGATTGAAATAAGGAGCTTCTATTCGAATAAAATCCTCCACCATAAAAATAATGACCATAATGCCTAGAGTCATAATCATCGCATTCCCAAACCCCTAAATCATCATTCCAATCATAATCGTTACAATCTGTTCCCTCAGGTGGCGGTGGAAGATCAGGGTTATTACATCCAGTTAATCCGACAGCGAAAAGACTAGCCACTGCACCAGTTAAAAGTTTTTTTGTCTTTAAGCTTTTATTCAAAATGATTCCCCCCTCATTTTTTATACCCTTAGTATGGAAAACAGCTCAATTCCTCCTAAATAGTATAACAGATATTGGAAAAACCTGTATAATGTGTGTAAGTAATTAAATGGTAAACAAATTCAGAAAGTCGAAAAATGAAAAGGAGAAAAGGTATGAGATTAGAATATCGTTTGGATGATGGCTTACATTATCCGGCTCTTTGGTATTATGACCACTTAAGCACAGTAGAGCTTGTAGCAAGAATGACTTGTGAGTATTTTATTAAAGAAAGAAAAACTTATACCATAACAGCAACAAGAAAAGAAAAAAATATGACTGTCATTTATTTAGAAGAAGAACTTGATGATGTTGAAGGCATTGAAAGGATTTATTCTCATATAGGTTTTGAAGTAAAAGAAGTTCAAAATAAAGGTAGATATCATACCATCGATGAACGAGACTTGCACTCGCATGATGAAGCTTTAGAGCTTTTTCATTGCGATGTCATATTGCTAGGTGAACGTGAATTCCATTTAGATTCCCGTGAATTAGATGAGGATCGAAAATGTTATGTTTATTATGGAAGTTTTAGGTAGAATGAAAATACAATATGAATACGATTAATGACCATAAACGTTTCAAAAAATGAAGGTTAAAAGGAGGTAAATAATGAACAAAATACATGAAACCCAGCCAGTTGATAACTACAAGAATGTTGAAGAAGATCAATTATATACACCTTTGGAGGATCTTCAAAGAATTGAAGCAGGAGGCGTATATAAGAAGAACAATCTTAATTTAAGTTCACTTCCAAAGGGAATAAGATATATAGGCTATATCATTATTGGTTTTACAGTCATAACTAGTATCCTAGGGATCATTTTGAATCTATTTTATTAAATAAAGATTTACTATCTTTCTCTCTATGTATGTTAGAAGTTTGCAGTTGTAAGACTAAAGTTGGAAAAGAAATTCAGCCTAAATTGTGATTTTATTTAGTTAGTTCTTCCTTACAATGAGGATATAAAATACTTTCTAAATAAAGGAGCAAAAATAAGATGAAAACGGCTAAATTATATGAAACTCATGTTTATACAAAGAAGTTGGAAGAAGCAATCGCGTTTTTTCGAAATTTAGATTTGGATTTAGCGTATGTCATTAATGAACGAAGAGTAGCTTTCTTTTGGCTTGGGGATTCAGCAAAAAAAGAACAAATGTTAGGGGTTTGGGAAGTCCCTGAGGATAAGTTTAGAAAATCTCATTTTGCCTTTTATGTGGATTTCGACGAATTAATGAAGGTTCCCAGATTCTTGGCTAAAAAAGGGATAGAATTAAGCCCAAGTTTTGGCTTAGATACGAGTGAACCTATTGTACACTCTTGGATGCCCTCTGCCAGTTACTATTTTGAAGATGTCGATGGCAATTCATTAGAATACATTACTGTTCTTGAAGGGGAACCTAGGCCTGAATTAGGAGCAGTACATCTAAGCACATGGAGAAAGTCAATGAAGCAAACTGTTTAAAAATGGAAAGAGGATTGGGGGTACTCTCAATCTTTTTTTAATTTAAGATATGTTCATGGATAAGTATTCTCTTAGATGGAACAGATGGATTATAATATAGAAAATTAGATTTTTGGAGGAGTTATGTTGAGTGTTCAAAAAGTTGGGATTGACGCAGGAGGAACGTTAATCAAACTAGTCTATGAGGAAAATGGGGTTTTTCATTATAAAACCTATCATATATCTCAGCTGGAAAGTGCAATGGAGTGGTTGAAATTAATGGCTCCGTCTGCAAAAGTTGCCTTAACAGGGGGCAAAGCTGTATTTTTATCTAAACAATTTTTTAATGATGCGGTACAGGTTCCAGAGTTTGATGCAGCATGTAACGGAGCACGATATTTTTTAGATATGGACGGAAATAAACCAGATGTATGTCTATTAGTCAACATCGGAACAGGCACGTCATGGTTCTATTTGCAGGGGGAAAAGCAAGAACGGATATTAGGTAGCGGTATTGGCGGTGGAACATTTATGGGACTAGGAGAACTTTTAACAAATGAAAAGGATTATACTCATCTTGTTCAACTAGCACAAAAAGGAAATAAGGCTAAGGTTGATTTGACTGTAAAAGATATTTACATGGGCGAGGACACTCCTGTTGATGGGAATTTAACGGCGAGTAATTTTGCAAAAGGGAAAAAAGATGAACAGTCGAATGAAGATTTAATGGCTGCAGTGACAAATATGGTTGCGGAAACGATTGTTTTATTAACTTTACAAGCTGCAGCTATTCACCAGACAAATGAAGTTGTTTATATGGGAAGTACGTTTTCAGGAAATATTCCACTAAAAAATGTGCTGGAATCTTATAAAGGTATGTTGGGACTTAATACAAGGTTTCTTAAACACGGTGAATTTAGTGGAGCAATGGGTGCTCTTTTGGCGATATAGATAAGTATCATTCATTGAAAGTGATATATGATATAAGCTAAATTTAAAGGAAGGCTGTTTTCGAAAGTGTTGTTGTTGTTGTTTATCGAACTAAGCCAGTATGAATAGCAACAAAGTTTACATAGAAGAAATGAAAGGCTTTCTTCCTTGAAAAAAGCCTAAAGGAAAGATACATAGAAGTAGGTGTCCATTTTGGAAAAACGTTATTTTACAATTGGAATGGCCGGGCATATTGACCATGGTAAAACTTCACTGACGAAGGCTTTAACAAATGTCGATACAGACCGTTTAAAGGAAGAAAAAGAAAGACAAATATCCATTGAACTTGGATTTGCACCTTTATATGAAGATGATGAAACACAAGTATCTGTCATTGATGTTCCTGGTCATGAGCGCTTTATTCGACAAATGATAGCTGGGGTTGCAGGGATCGATTTGGTTGTTCTTGTTGTAGCGGCTGATGAAGGAGTTATGCCGCAAACTCAAGAACACTTAGATATATTAGGGTTTTTAGGTGTTAAAAATGGAATTATCGCCATTACTAAAATCGATCGAGTAGATGAAGAATTTATTGATCTTGTCAAAGATGACATTTTAAGTGAATTACAGGGGACCGTTTTTGAAAACTCGCCTTTTGTAATGGTTGATAATTTATCGAAAAAAGGAATTAATGAGCTTAAACAATTAATAATAAACTGTCTTAAAGTACAAGCTACTCGTGATTCTAAAGGGGCATTCCGACTGCCGATCGATCAGGTATTTACAGTTAAGGGACAGGGTACTGTTGTCCGTGGGACAGTTTATGAAGGCACAATTGAGGAAGGTCAAATATTAAAGATAATGCCAAAGGGTATAGAGGTTCGTGCCCGCCAACTTCAAGTTCACCATCAACCTGCCCAAAAAGCTTATGCAGGACAGCGGGTTGCTATCAATCTTTCTGGTGTTTCAAAGGAAGATTTAGAACGTGGTGATGTTTTAGTGTCTTCCGAGCATTTTATTGTGACAAATACAATAGATGTTGCCATTCGAGTTGTTGAGGATCTTGATTATATGGTCAAACAGAGAATGCCTATAAAGCTACACGTAGGTACCGCTGAAGTTATGGGGAAAATAGTGTTCTTTGATCGAAATGAATTAAAAGAAGAGAACGGAGAAATATTGTGCCAGCTTCGTTTAGAAGAAGAAATCGTAACAAAACGTGGTGACCGCTTTATTATTCGAAGGCCAAGTCCGCAGGAAACAATTGGTGGTGGCTGGGTAATTGACCCACAAGGAAATAAGTATCGATATGGGGAAAAAACCATTGATGAGCTGGAGAAAAAGAAAGTCGGCACACCGGTTGAACGGATTACAGCAGCTTTATATGAGGCAAAAAGCTTAACTTTAGATGAATTGATTAAGCGAACATCCATTGATGAAGAGACGATTATAACCAATCTAAATCAGGATGAGTTTATTTTTTACAATGGTAAAGAATACACTCTTTCCCTACTTGTTAAAGGAATAGAAGAAGAAATAGTCAATCGATTAAGGGACTTTCATGAAGATAGCCCAATGAAGCAAGGATTAAATAAAGCAGAACTTTTACAAACCATGCAATCTCGATTCCCAAAAGGACTACTTGACTTTGTTGTGGAAAAAGGGATTGAACATGGTAAATTGTCTCGGAATTGCCAGTTCGTTTACTTAGCATATTTTAAACCCCACGTCTCAAAAAATTGGCTAAAGCGAGTTGAAAATTTAGTAGAGGATATGAAAAGGGACGGACTAAAAACGTTACCTTTAGTTGAGTATATCAAAAAAGCAGGAATACCAGATTCCTTGGTTCTTGACTTAAAGAGATTTTTAGAAGAACAAGAAATGATTGTTCCACTAGATGAGCAATATTATTATCACGGTGTAGTGTTTCAAAAAGCAGTTGAAGATTTGAAAAAAGGTACAGAAGATGAATTCGAAGTTGGTAAAGCGAAGGAGATTTTGGATTTATCACGTAAATACATGATTCCGTTTTTAGAGAGATTAGATAAAAAAAATATCACTAAAAGATTAGAAAACAAACGGATTTGGACAACAAAATAAAGTGATTGATAGCAACTCTATTTTGATAGAGTTGTTATTTTTTTTGAGAAAACAGGATTTTTAAAATCTTTATATAACTTTATATATATTAGTTTTTTTAGATGAAGGGATGGAAAACATGAATCCATTTGTATTTGCTTGTATAGCGCCACACGGTGGAGAAATTATACCAGAATTAGAAGGAAAAGACCCCAAAAGAATGTCTTTAACAAGAAATAGTTTAATAAAATTAGGACAAGAAATGGAAAAATCTAAGCCCGAAACAATCATAGTCCTAACTCCACATGGAACTCGAATAAATGGACAATTCTCCATAACAGATTCAGAAAGAATGCAAGGGTCTGTAGTAGAAAATGACTCCAGTTTTACTATGGAAAGAGAGATTGATCGTGACTTGGCAAGGAATATTGCGAAGGTAGCTTTCGATTCAGGTGTACCTGTAGGAACGATTAACTATGCTACTGCTGCTGGACCTTTATCTTGCTTGCCTCTAGATTGGGGAGCTGTAGTGCCACTTCGTTTTATGCCTAATATTCCAATTGTGGTGATCACACCTTCAAGGGACATTTCTTATGAGAAGCATCTTGAATTTGGAATTTCAATTAGAGAGGCTGTTAAAGCATCCTCCAAAAGAGTTGCCCTTATCGCAAGCTGTGATTGGTCACACGCCCTCGATGCAAATGGACCTTATGGATTTGATCCAGCAGCTAAGAAGTTAGATGAAGAAGTTGTGTCATTAATCAAACAAAATCAATTTGAAAAGATGGTAGAATTTCCTAATGATTATGTAGAAGCAGCAAAACCAGATGGAATTTGGCAGACCTTGATTTTGGCGGGGGCTATTAAGCCAAAAGAACGTCAAGTAGAATTTTTATCTTATGAAGCCCCAACTTATTTTGGACTGATCTGTGCAGCCATTGTATAAAAATTTAAGTTAAATTATTGAAAAAGTAAGCGATCACTATGATAGGTGGTCGCTTTTATATAGTGAAAATTTATCCACAAAGTAACTTATTGTAGCACCTAAAAAAGCACTTCTAATAATATCAGAAGGATAATGATGACCTACCCAAATTCTTGAGAATCCCGTAAGGATAGATAATTTCGTCATTAATTTTCCAAGTGTATATTGTTTAAGATAAATGGAGGTAGATACAGCAAATGCAAGAATAGTGTGTTTACTAAGGTATGATGAATCCATTTTAGATGGAATTAAAATCCCAACTCGATGGAACAAAAAAGGTCTTGGTTTAAAATAAAACGTTTTAGAAAGGAAATGGAGAAGCCAAGTGATACAGGCTGATTTTATGGCATTCTTAGCAACTTCTCTTGATGAACTATTATTTATGCATAAGAAAATAAGAATCAATAAATATATATAGCGCAATCTTTTTGAAGCAAAGATCATTACAGAATCAATTATGTTATATCTTCCTGCAAGTTGATTAATTGACCTAAATAGTATTCTATCCATGTGTATTCTCCTATTAGTTCTTGAAATTTAATATTAGTTTTCCTAAAATGTTTTCGATTAACCCGAAGTACTGCTAGTCAGTAATATCCTTTTATAAGGAAAAAATTAAAACCCCTAGTATGAAAACTAGGGGTGGATAGGCTTGTACGTTTACCTAGTGGCAATTTTCAAGAAAAATTCCACCTAGTGGCAATTTTCAAGGAAAATTCCACATAATGGAAATTTATTACTGAAAATTCCATTCTGCTTATAAAAGGTCTACTTTTACAAGTAAAGCCAATAGAACTTGAATCAAAACTTGAATGTTTACAGCAATATCTGTATCAGTTGTAGTAACTCTTACACCTCGTGAATTCTTAATAAATGTCTTTTGGCGATTTGTTTGTCTAACAGAAGCATTTTGGAAAAGTTCTTGTGCAACTTGGTCGGCTTTTTGGCTATCAGCAATTGAAATGTTAACAATAATTGCGATAGCTGCTTGTAGAGCTGCTTGAATAGATAATGCTACTTGTGTTTCTGTTGTAGTCACCTCTACATCAGCTGAATCAATAATATAGATTAATTCCTCTGAATATTGACTTGTTTTGCTTTTTTGTTTAGCTGTTTGTTCTACTTCTGGATCTCTAAATGATGGGTGTGAACATGAAGCGTTTAATGCGTTCCAATTTCTTCTACTCATTTATATCACCTCCTTAACCTAATATTTTTCCAAGCTCAGCTTGAATATTTGATACTACTTGATTAATTCTTTTCTTTTGGTCTGATGATAAATTTTTTAGAGAAGATTCCTGAATTCCATGTTTTCTTAAAGTTTCTGTTAGCAGCATGTCTGCCATTGACCCACTTGGATGTACTCGAAGAGTGGAATCAATTACTTTCTTTAAATTGTCCATTTGGTTAATCACTCCTAATTCTTTATTGGCTTGTTTACATTTTATATATATGAGTGGAGTACAACCTGTGTATAGGTATTTGGCTTCCTGCAAATGCACATTTTTAGTTAATCGGCTAATCAGCGCTAAACACAAAAAAACTGATGACATTTTTATGTCATCAGTTTTTTTGTTAAAAATATTAACAATCAACGGATTTGTGGATGTGAAGAGGAGGTGGGATTAACCAGCCCTTTTCTTTATTTAGTCGCAGATATTTCCCACCAAGTGTTGCTTTTTGCATATGGAATTGACCAAACATCATCGCGATGTCCTCTCTTATAGAAGAACCAATCATTTGGCTACATGCAACTAGACCAGCAGCGATATCAGCAGAGATAGCTGCGGATATTTCATTGTCCATAAAGCGTGCTCCGACGGGAATTTCCTCAAGGCATGCTTTAGGTCGATCAGGAGGAGAAGGAGGCAGCCCTATACCGTTTTCCTTTAATAGAACTTCAATTTGTTTGGCTTCTTGCTGCGCTACCTCAATTGATTCTTCTACTAGCTTATGCAAATCACCGTCACCGATATGGTTTAACATTGTTTGATAGCCTGCAATCATTGCCTTTGCCCCTAATAAATAACTCCAGGTGCCAAAGACTTCACCATAATGCATTGGCTCTTCTTTCGGATTACCACTTAAAATACCCATAGTAAACCTCCTAAGTAAGTTCATAGTTGTGCCACCTTTCATAATTGTGCACAATTTTAGATTTTCCTTAGGAACAATAAACATGCAATAGTTAAGTTGGTAAATATATGCCTAGTACTAAGGAGGAAAGATTGTTTTTCAAAAATGACAATAGGGCAATCTAAAAAAATAAAGGAGGGATTGGCGATGGATAAGGAATTGAAGATGATGGAATCTATAAAAAAAGACTCTATTCGCTTTGAAGCAAACGATGATCTTGATGGACTTATTGAAGCTATAGGTGACCGTCAATTTATCTTACTTGGGGAGTCCTCTCATGGTACTTCTGAGTTTTATAAAACAAGAATGGAATTGTCCAAAAGATTAATTGCTGAAAAAGGCTTTTCAATTATTGCAGTTGAAGGTGATTGGCCATCCTGCTTTAGCGTAAATGAGTATATAAAGGGGTATAAAGGAGAATCTGTTTTTGAGTCATTAAATGATTTTAATCGTTGGCCCACATGGATGTGGGCGAACGAAGAAGTTGTATCGCTCATTGAATGGCTGAAAACATATAACACCACTATGAATAAAAATATTGGTTTTTATGGAATAGATGTTTACAGTTTATGGGAATCGATGGAAGCACTTATTAAGACACTTGAAACAAACAATAGTGGTGATATCGAAAAAGCTAAGAAAGCATTTTCTTGTTTTGAACCATTTTACCGCAAACCAGAAAACTATGGGATTTCAGCAGTTTTTTATGGGGAACATTGTTTAGATGAAGTCACAGATCTTTTAACAAACTTACGAAAAAATCGCTACCAATATGAAAAGGGGCAAGAAGAGTCACTTAATATTCAGGTCAATGCTCTTGTTACTCAAAATGCAGAAAAATATTATAAAGCGATGGTTAGAGGTGGTCCTGATGATTGGAATATAAGAGATCATCACATGGTTAATGCTATTGAAGAAATAGTTGCATTTTATGGGAATAATACAAAAGTAATCATATGGGAGCATAATACTCACATTGGTGATGCCAGGGCTACAGATATGGTAGAGGAAGGTTTGGTAAATGTAGGGCAGATTTTAAGAGAAAAATACGGAAATGATAATGTATTTGCAGTTGGATTTGGAACTCATAGAGGCACGGTCATAGCGGCCAAGAGTTGGGGAGAAGAAATGGAAGAAATGATAGTACCAGTAGCTTTGGATGGTAGCTGGGAGGATTTGATGCATAGAGCTGGTGCATTTAATAAATATTTGCTGTTTCATCCAGGAAATGAATCAATCTTTCGAGAAAAAATTGGCCATCGTGCAATTGGTGTTGTCTATAATGCGGAGTATGAGCATCTTGGTAATTATGTACCATCTATCATGTCAAAAAGATACGATGCTTTTTTTTATTTCGATAAAACGACTGCACTGTCACCATTAAAGATGCAAGTTCTACATGTCTAATACTTAATGACCCTCCAGTCAAATAAAGGAGGGTTTATTATTGGGAGTTTGAAAAGGAATTCATTACTTTTTATCGAAGTAGAAAAGACCAATCAATAAGGTAGGGGAAACATCGAGAAAAATTTTTCAATAATTGTAAATCTACCTACTCAATAAACGTTTTAAAGAGGTAACAAGAAAAGTTCAGAGCCATATAAACTTTGAGTTTTTTTTGTGCCAATACATTTGATTAATTGTTAATAAAGATAATAGAAATATCTTAAAACTGAGAATTATGTAAGTCTAAAAGAATGAAAGTAGTCTAAGATTTGATTATACTTACAAATATAGTGATAAGTTAATGATTTTGGGAGGTTAGTATGGATAATATTTCGAAGATTAAACGGCAGATTAATAAGACTTGGGAAGTGAAATCTAGAGCAGGTGGAGGACCTCATCTTAAAGTAGCCCAGGTAATCGCACCTGGTAATTGGAATGAAACAGATCCGTTTTTAATGCTGGCTGAAGATTGGTTCCAACAAGGAACATTTGACTTTCATCCCCATCGTGGATTTGAGACGGTAACCTATGTATTAGACGGTAAATTAAAACACGAGGATAATCACGGTGGTAAAGGCATTTTAGAGCCTGGAGATGTTCAATGGATGACGGCTGGTAGTGGGATTATCCATTCAGAAGATCCACTTCCAGGTGAAACCGTTCATAGTCTACAACTATGGCTTAATCTCCCTCGCACACAAAAATGGTCTGAACCAAGTTATCAAGATTTAAAAGGTGATTCGATGCCAGTTCGAAAAGAGACAGGTGCATCCATTAAAGTCTTTTCCGGTAACACGGGGGATGTGGTAAGTAGTACAAAAAATCTAGTTCCAGTCACGTTTTTAGAAATTCAATTAGAAGAAGGCGCGGAATTTACACAAGATTTACCGTCGTCTTATAATGGTTTCCTCTATATTCTGGAAGGCAGTGGATATTTTGGTTCAGAAGAGACTTTTGGTGTGAAAAATAACGTTCTTTGGACAAATCCTGTGGATGGTGCAGAAGAAAGTTTGATAACAATTCGTGCGGAAAAACCATTAAAGGTCCTTTTATATGCTGGGGAACCGATAGGAGAGAGAGTAGTTGCTAGAGGTCCGTTTGTGATGACCTCAGAAGAAGAAATTAATCAAGCAATTGATGATTATTATTCAGGGAAGTTTGGAAGAATTTAATATCTATGTCACAAAAAAAAGCTCAAGAACTAGGTTCAAGAGCTTTTTTTGCTTATTCTTCTACGATAGTTACTTCTTTCATTTTGTCGCCTTGTTTAATTTGATCAACGTTTTCCATACCTTCAACCACTTTACCAAAAACAGTATGAACTCCATTTAAGTGTGGTTGTGGCTCGAATACGATAAAGAACTGAGAACCGCCAGTATCTTTTCCAGCATGTGCCATAGAAAGGGAACCACGATCATGCTTATGAGGATTTCCTTGAGTTTCACATTTAATAGTGTAACCAGGACCACCAGTTCCACGACCTTCTGGGCATCCACCTTGTGCTACGAAACCAGGAATAACGCGATGGAAGTTTAATCCGTTGTAGAATCCTTCTTTAATTAGCTTTTCAAAGTTTCCAACTGTACCAGGGGCCTCTTTTTCGAATAATTCAATTTTAACTTGTCCGCCTTTTTCAAGATCGATAACAGCGTATTTGCTCATATGTATGAACTCCCTTCAAATATCAATATGTAAATCTTACTTTTTGATTATAATCGAAACAAATGGAAAAAGAAAACGATGAATGTTAAAAAAGGTTTTTTACACCACTTTCTCGAATTATAAAATTTATATTAATTTTTTGAGAGAGATTTTATGCTGAAATACCCATTATTAATGAAGTTGACATATTTAAAAAGGAAGCCTTTATACAGATCTGGGTAATCCAATAATTTATATGGAAATGGGTTATAAACCTATTTTGGATTAAGTAGTCATCCATTTTCATTAAGTATAAAAATAGGAGGAATTTCATGTCCAAAAAACACGTATTAGAGTTAAAAAATGAGCATTTGCAAGCTTCTTTTAGCAAAGACTATGAACCAATTCTTACGATTCGATCCGGAGATAGTATTCAATTTAGTACACCAGATATTGGCTGGGGTTATAGTCCAAAGGAAGGCAGTAGAATCCGTTACTCATCGAGAGAACAAGAGGGAGAATGGGGGCATCCAGTCATTGGTCCAATTTTTATAGAGGGTGCAAAGCCTGGTATGGTACTAGAGGTGAAAATCAATGATATTGTACCTGGATGGTATGGATGGAATTGTGCAGCTGGAAAGAGTAGCTGGACTAATGATCAACTAGAAATTTCACATCTTCCTGAGGTTACATTGGATTGGGAACTTGATGCACAAAAAAATAATGGCAAATGTACATATGGAAACAAGTCTTTTTCTGTTGAACTACGTCCTTTTTTAGGGCTTATGGCAACAGCTCCAAGTGAAGAAGGAGTTCACTCGACGATTCCACCTTATTATTTTGGAGGGAATATCGATTGTAAAGAACTTGTTAGAGGGAGTAGTTTATTTTTACCTGTAACAGTTGAAGGTGCTCTATTTGTAGCAGGAGATGGGCACGCTGCCCAAGGGGATGGAGAGGTGTCAGGACAAGCGATTGAATGTCCGATGGATTTTGTGGATTTAACTTTAGTCCTACATGAAGAAAAAACGTTAATTATGCCAGTTGCCAATACTCCTTCAGGTTGGATCACGTTTGGATTTGATGAAGACTTAAATAAAGCAACATCTGTAGCGCTTGAAGGAATGGTTAATCTAATACAAGAGTTATATGATGTTGAAAAAGCCGAAGCAACTGCATTGGCAAGTATCGTTGTGGATTTAAAGATTACTCAAATTGTTAACCAAATAAAAGGGGTTCATGCGGTGTTACCACATGGAGCACTTCGTTAAAAATAAGGATAAAAATTAAATATTGTTAGC
>DASQIV010000776.1:0-2333 GCA_035631415.1 Pseudoneobacillus sp.
TGTTCACGGTGCACATGATGTTGTTAATGGTTTACTAAATCATAGCGAAATAGCAGCCATTTCTTTTGTTGGCTCACAGCCTGTGGCAAAGTATGTTTACGAGCGTGCAGCTGCAAATGGGAAGAGAGTTCAAGCTCTATCTGGTGCAAAGAATCATCATATTGTCATGCCTGATGCAGATATGGATAAAGCAGTACAACATATTATAAGTTCTACTTTCGGAAGTGCTGGACAACGATGCATGGCCTGTAGTGCAGTAGTGGTGGTTGGAGATAATGAACCTTTCGTAAATGCGCTTAAGAAGAAAGCGGATGAATTAATTATTGGGAATGGGATGGATGATGAGGTGCTTTTAACTCCTGTCATTCGTAAAGAGCATCGAGAAAAAGTTCTTGGTTATATAGAAAAAGGATTGGAGGAAGGGGCGGATTTGCTTCGAGATGGTCGAAGTGAAATGAACGACCTTCCAGAAGGTAATTTTTTAGGTCCAACTATCTTTGATCATGTTACCCCAGAAATGACGATTGCAAAAGATGAGATTTTTGCGCCAGTACTTAGCCTTCTCCGAGCAAAAGATTTAGACGAAGGATTGGAGTTTATTCGTCGATCTAGATATGGTAACGGAGCAACAATCTATACAAACAGTGCAAAGGCGGTTCGTCAATTTCGAGAAGAAGCGGATGCGGGGATGCTTGGAATTAATGTTGGGGTTCCTGCAACAATGGCTTTCTTCCCATTCTCTGGATGGAAGGACTCGTTTTACGGTGATCTTCATGTAAATGGTAAGGATGGATTAAATTTTTACACTCGAAAAAAAATGATTACTTCCCGTTTTGAGGCATAAGAAATAGGAATAGGAGGAAGATGTATATGGCACAAACTAGCCAATCCCAAGAATCCTTACTCAACCTAGATGAGCAGTATGTATGGCATTCTATGAAGCCGTATAACCCAAAAGCAACAATCGTTGCGACTAAAGCAAAAGGGTCATGGATTACAGATGCCGATGGAAATCGCTATTTAGATGCGATGGCCGGCCTATGGTGTGTGAATGTAGGTTACGGTCGAACAGAGCTTGCGGAAGCTGCATTTGAACAGTTAAAAGAGATGGCTTATTTCCCGCTATCTCAAAGTCATATACCTGCTATTAAACTTGCTGAAAAGTTAAATGAACTACTTGGTGATGAATATGTCATCTTCTTTTCGAATAGTGGTTCAGAAGCAAACGAAACGGCTTTTAAGATTGCACGTCAATATCATCAACAAAAGGGTGACCACAACCGGTACAAAATTATATCTAGGTATCGTGGCTACCATGGAAGCTCTATGGGGGCGTTGGCTGCTACTGGTCAAGCACAACGAAAATATAAATATGAGCCACTTGCACCAGGATTTATTCATGTAGCTCCACCTGATTCGTATCGCGAAAATTGTAACGTATCTGATCCTCATGAGTTGAACGCGGTAAAAGACATTGATCGTGTTATGACATGGGAGTTAAGTGAAACGATTGCCGCAATGATAATGGAACCCATTATTACAGGAGGAGGCGTACTTATTCCGCCTGATGGTTATATGAAAGCGGCAAAAGAGGTGTGTGATAAACACGGTGCACTTTTAATTGTCGATGAAGTCATATGTGGCTTTGGGCGAACAGGTAAACCATTCGGATTTATGAATTATGGGGTAAAGCCAGATATCATTACGATGGCAAAAGGAATGACGAGTGCATATCTACCTTTATCAGCAACTGCTGTAAGAAAAGAAATCTACGATGCCTTTAAAGGAACGGATGAGTACGACTTTTTCCGTCATGTGAATACCTTCGGTGGTAATCCCGCAGCATGTGCATTAGCTCTGAAAAATCTTGAAATTATGGAACGGGAAAAGCTATTTGATCGTTCACGAGATTTAGGGGAAGGTTTATTAAATGAGTTAATCAATCATCTCCAAGATCACCCATATGTCGGAAATGTCAGAGGAAAAGGGTTATTGATTGGAATTGAATTGGTAAAAGATAAAAATAAAAAAGAACCTTTAGCATCAGAGCTCGTAAATGATGTAATTGCTAGTTGTAAGCAGAATGGCTTAATTATCGGGAAAAATGGAGTAACTGTGGCAGGATTTAATAATATCTTAACATTATCACCTCCTTTAAATATTACTCAGGAAGATTTAGATTTTATGGTAAAAACATTAGTATTGGCATTGAATAAAATAAAGTAAAAATAAAAACCAGAGGACTAGTTCCTCTGGTTTTTTAATAGGAATGAGAAAAAACTCAACATTTCCCTTTACTTTTTATCCTGGAATTGCATATTATAAAGAGGAGT